>JAEYVN010000549.1 GCA_023431725.1 Pseudomonadota bacterium | reverse complement strand
TTGCGTTGTGCGAGCGTCAGGGTGGCGGCGGGCCTTTCGGCGATGTCGGCCAATCCGGTGAAGGCGAGGTGCTCGCCTGCCTGCCTTTGCGCATCCCTGAGGCCTTCGGCCTTGCCGGCGAACAAGGCTCCGGCCGCGACATTTTCCAGCACGGTCATTTTGGGGAAGGGCTGCACGATCTGGAAGGTGCGCGCGAGACCGAGCCGGGCGATCTGGTAGGGCCGCTGCCGGGTGATGTCGCGCCCGCCGAAGAGCACGTGCCCGGCCGTGGCCGGATGAACCGCGGTGATCAGGTTGATCAGGGTGGTTTTCCCGGCCCCGTTCGGTCCTATCAGTCCGAGGACTTCACCTTCTACGACGGTTAAAGTCACGTCGTTGACGGCATTGAGGCCGCCAAACCGGCGCGATACGTTCTTCAGTTCGAGCAGCGCCGTCACCCCTTCGCTCCGCGGCGGGGGAGCTTTTCGCGAAGCAGCGAGAGCAGGCCGTTCGGCAGGAACAGCACGAGGACAATGATGATGATGCCGAGTGCCGCCGCATGCACGGTCAGGAAATTGCGCCACACCACTTCCTCGAACATCAGCAGCACGATGGCGCCGATGACCGGACCGAAGATCGTGCCGATGCCGCCGAGCAGCACCATGACCAGCGGCTTCACGGCGAGCAGCACATCGAACACGTCCGGCGGCTCGATGTAGTTCACCCAGGAGGCGTAGATCGCTCCGGCGATCCCGACATAAATCGCGGACAGCATGAATGCGGCAGTCTTGTAGGCATAGGCGTTGACACCCAGAATGTTCGCCGCGTCCTCGTTCTGCTGGATGCAGCGCAGCCCGAAGCCGAGCTTGCTGTTCTGGACCACGATTGCTGTCGCGGTTGCCGCGACTGCAAGCACCATCATGACCAGGAAGAAGAATTGCGCCTGCGCGTTCACCGATAGCTTCAGGATCGGCAGATTCAGTCCCATGCCACCGCCGGTCAGGTCGGGTGTGGTGTTGACGACCTCGCGCAGCATCTCGGCGATGATCAAGCTCGCGATCGCGAAATAGTGTCCGCGCAAATGCAGGATGGCGCCGCCGATGAAACCGGCAAACATCAGCGCTGCGAAGCCTGCGAGACCCCAGCCGGCAAACATCGGCACACCAAGACTCTGCAATACGCCTGATGTATAGGCGCCCAGACCAAAGAATGCGGCGGTGGCAAAGGACGGATAGCCCGTCATGCCGCCAATGAAGTTCCAGGATTGTGCCAGAGTCGCATACATGCAGACGATGGTCGCGAGCCGCAGCAGATAATTGTTGCCGCTCAGCGCCAGCGCAGCGAGGACGATAGTCCCGCACGCCAAGATCAACCAGTTTTTCATTCGTAGCCCCGCTTGCCGAGCAGACCGCTGGGACGCACGAACAATAGCAGGAGCAGAAGTGCGAACGAGATCGTCACCGCGTGTTCGGGGCCGAACCAGAAGGAGCCGAAGCTCTCGATAATGCCGAGCACAAGCCCGCCGATCAGTGCGCCGGGAACGCTGCCAAGCCCGCCGAGCACGCAGACGACGAAAGCCTTTCCAAGAAACAGCGACGAATTGAGCGGCGAGATTGGATAGACGATACTAAGCAGCGCGCCGGCCGCGCCGGCCATCATTGCGCCGATCCCGAAGGTGACGGCGTTGACGCGTGCGACATCGACGCCCATCAGCGCCGCCGCATCGCGGTCCATGCGCACCGCCACGATGGCGCGTCCGATCCTGGTATCGCGCAACAGCCAGTACAGCAGGATCGTCAGCAGCACAGCGAGCGCCATTGCAGCCACCCGGTCACCCGGCAGGAAGACCGGGCCGAGTTCGATCGAGCCCAGTGGGTGGGCGAGGTTGATCTTGCGATAATCGGCGGTGAACGCCACGAGCATGGCGTTATTGAGCACGAGGTCGAGACCGAAGGTCAGGGTCAGCGTGATCAGAACAGGCGCGGTGATGACGCGGTTCACGAGCCCCTTCTGGATCGCATAGCCGAGGACATAAAGCGCGCCGCCCGCGATCGCGACCGATACGAAGGGATGGATGCCGCCATAGTTGTACGCGAACAGCGCAACATAGGAGCCGAGCACGATGAACGTGCCGTGCAGGATGTTGATGACGTTCAGGACACCCCAGACCAGCGAGAAGCCCACCGCGATGCAGGCATAAAGCCCGCCCAGCACAAGACCGTTCGCCAGGATCTGCGCATAAATCATGATCGGCTATCCGCGAAGGTTACGTTTCTTTGTGAGAGCCGGGCGGGGACGCGACGTGCCTGCCGCGTCCTTGGTGGGGACCTACTTGCCGATGAAGCGGAAGTCGCTTTGCTTGATCATCGCGGGATGGATGACCGTAGGTTTGCCGCCCTGGATCTGGAAAACCGGGGGCTCCAGCGAAGTAATCTGGCCGGTCGGGCCGAATTTCACCTTGCCGTAGAAGGTTTCCGTCTCCATCGCTGCAAGCGCGTCGCGGACCTTCTTGGGATCGATCGAATCCGCCTGCTCGATGGCGAGCTGCAGGATTGCGCCCGCGGCAGCGGCCGAGGCTTCGGCGTAATCCGCTTCGCCCTTGTATTTGGCGTCCCACGCCTTGTTGAAGGCCTCGGTCGAGCCGAATACGTCCTTGCCGTTGTAGCGAACGGCCGGGTGCCACCAGGCTGCGCTCGACACATTATCGCCCAATGGGCCGGCGGCGTCGATGAACTCCTTGTAGGCGGGGCCAGCGATCATGGTGACAATCGTCGGACGCAGACCGAGGTCGTTCATCTGCTTGCGGATCAGGATCAGGTCGTTGATGTAGCCGGTCGCAAACACCCAGTCCGGCCGCGCGGCGCGCATCTGGGTGATGGCCGCGGCGTGGTCGAGTGCGCCGATCGCGTATCGCTCGAAGGTGACGACGTCGAGGCCGCGGCTCTTCGCTGACTTTTCCATCTCCTGTGCGATTGCCAGCGGGAATAGATCGTTGCGTGCAAGGATCGCAACCTTCTTGATGGCCTTGTCCTTGCCGGTGACGATTTCGGCGAGCGGCTCGGTCAGCGTCTGATTTGGTGTGAAAGTGCCGAACAGGAATTTGTAGCCCTGATCGTAGACCTGTTCCGATGATGCGGTCGCGGCGATCGTCGGGATACCGTATTTTTCCGACACGCCTGAGGCCGCCTTGGCGGCTCCCGATCCGAAGGGTGAGAACAGGAAGTTGACCTTGTCTTCCGTAATAAGCCGCTCTGCAGATTGCACGGCGCGCGGCGTGTTGGATGCATAGTCGACGTAAACGATCTCGACCTTGTAGGTCTTCCCGCCGGCCTTGATGCCGCCCTTCGCATTGGCGGTTTCAGCCCAGAGATTGTAGCCGCGCTGCTGCTTGATGCCTTCGGGCGAGAGCGGTCCGGTGAGCGGAAGCGGAGCGCCGACCTTGATGACGTCCTGGGCCTGTGCGGCCGATCCGGCGATCAAGAGGGCGGTGAAAACGGCAACAGCGGCAAGCGGGCGGCGGTATCGTGACATGACGGCACTCATCTCCAGGGCGGTGACGCGGCGGGATTGTCAGCCTGCGCCAAGAGTGTGCGCCCGCGGCCGGACCGACAAGCGCAAAGAATCGGCCCGTGAGTTCTCGTTTTGGCAACGCATCGGGCATACGGCGCCACAGGCGTGGGTTGCCCGGATGGAGAGGCTCGTTGAAACGGGCCTCAAGGTCTGTTCGTATATGGAGAACGGTTTCGCGGGGGCCGGATGTCGCAGGCGCCGACACGCTATTTCCTGGAAGTGGTCCGATGCGGCTCGATCCGCGTCGCGAGCGCGCGCCTTCATGTCGTGCCGTCCGCGCTGAGCCGGCAGATCCAGAATCTGGAAGCAGAACTTGGCGTACCGCTGTTCGAGCGCCGGCCGCGCGGTATGGCGCTGACGGCTGCCGGCGAAGTCTATGCGCGCTATGCTCAGGCGGTCGCACTCGAAAGCGAGCGGATGCGCTCCGACCTTGAAGAACTGCGCGGCCTGCGGCGCGGCGTGATCCGCATCGCGACCGTCGAAGGTGTCGTGGCGGATAGCATCACCACAGTGATTGCCCAGTTTCGCGCAAGGCAGCCCGGCATCCGCTTCAACCTGATCACGCTCGGAACTGACCATGTGGTCGCGGCCGTGCGAGACAACAGGGTCGATATCGGTGTGTCGTTTCATGCCCAGCCAGACGCGGCTGTGCTATTTGTCCGGCGGTTCCGCGATCCGCTGATGGCGATGGTGCACCCGGACAATTCGCTGGCGTCGCGGCGCAAGGTTGCGCTCAGGGAGGTGCTGTCGATGCCGATCGCGGTCCCCGAAAGCGGATTTGGGATCAGGCGGTTGATCGATGAGCAATGCCGCAGACTCGGAGAATCGTTGATACCTGCACTGGAGACGAATTCGATCGAGGCGCTTCGTGGCTTTGCACGGTCCGGAGCTGGCGTGACGTTCTTGCCCGGGAATTCGTTCCAGCGCGAGATCAGGCAGGGAGAGGCGGTCTCGATTCCGCTCTCCGACCGGCTGCTGAATCAGTGTTCGATAGATTTCGGCGTGCTGGCCGGCCGCTATCTCCCGACGACAATTTCGCAGTTTCTGACACTGCTGGACATGGAATTCAGTGCGGCACGCGACCGGCCGAAGCGCGAGAAGGCATCCTGATATCAGGAATCAGACACGCGATTGGACCAATCAGGACCCTTGGGTGCGGTCACTAAATCGGCTCCTGGGCAGCCTGCGATTTCGGCTCCTTGAAGTGTGCAGTTCCAGCCCTCTCGACTATTTCGATTCGTCCAATTCCTGGTGCCTTCGAGCAAGGCTATCTCGATCGAAGCCGTCGGCTTTCAGCCGGGCTTCGTGCCAGTCATGCTCCTGCTGGCGGACGAGGGCGCGGTACTGCCGCGGCGGCAAGCCAAAGCGTGCGCGGAACGCCCGGCTGAACTGACTCATGCCGCCAAAACCGCAGCGTCTGGCGACGTCCGCCAACGAATGCTCGTCCGTGTTGTCGGCGAGCAGGATGCGCAAGGCTTCGTCAAGCCGGCGCTTCCTCAGCACCTCTCGGATGCCGCCTTCCGCTGCCATCAGCCGGTACAGCGACGCGCGCGAGACGTGAGCCCCGTTGGCGATCTCGTCAGGCCCGAGTTTCGCGTTAGCCAGATGTGCATCGACATAGTCCAGCACGGCCTTTCGACGAGCCTTCACATGGTGCGTGTCGTCGGCTGCGCGCCTGGCACGGGCAAAGGCCGTCGTCAGCGCAACGATGCCCTCGATCGCGGCGTCGGCTTCAGTCACCGTCAGATCATCGGCTTCTGAGAACAGGGCCTGTATCGCGGCACCGATCAGGCGTCCGGCGCCGCTCGCGCGCGGGAAGACTAGTCCATGCGGTTCGAGCGATAGCAGTGCGGCGGGCACGCTATCGCGCGCGAGGGCGATGATCAGATTTTTGTAGTCGGTCGTCACGCTGTGGAACGGCCGCGCATAATCGACGATCTGGACATCGCCTGCCTCGACGCGTCCGCGCCGTCCTGCCCAGTCATTATCGCATGAGCCTTCCAGTTCCAGATAGATGAGCAACTGGTCGGGGCAGCGCGCGACCAGCGCCGGCCCCCGCGTCATGATGAATCCCGTACCCTGAGAACGCATCAGAATCGCGCGAGGGGTTTGATAGGTCCGGGTGGCGACAGTGAAGCGTGCTTCCTCGAACGGGGTCGGCAGCGATAGCGAATAGATATGCGCGACCGTATCGCGAAAAGCCTGCCAGAATTGCGGGCCGAAGAACCCTTTAGGATTGCCGTCCAAGCCCTGCATCTTGGGCGACGGAATGGCATTGGCCTGTTCAGCGACGGTTGTCGCCGGCAGCCTGTTTAGCCGCTTTGGGGCTGGCCTTTTGCTCATGGGTTCGTTCTGCAATATGATACCGCCATGTAGAAGGTTTCCCAAGTACGAATACATCGATTTTTGTATGCTCGAATAGTCTAGGCTTAGACCAGCCACGGTCGTTAGCCGTCGCCAACGCGTCATAGCCACGAAATCATTGCGCGCGATCCACAGGGACACAGTGGAAATTATGACCCTGGGGATCAAATTTCTGACGCGGCGTCTCAATTGTTGTCGCGAGGTCAATTATTGATTGAAGTCCGGAGCGAAGTGATCGACTTAGATATGCCGGATGCACTTCTAGGGATGACCTTAAAAAGGTCCGTCCCCCTGAAAGGGCGATCATGCTCGGTTTGGATGGAGTTTCTGCTCGGGCATTCTCCGACACGATCGGCGCGATCTATGACTGCGCACTGGATCCGCATCGATGGCCGGACACTTGCCGGATAATTGCCGATCTGTGTGAAAGCTCAGCCGGCGGGATTTGCGTTCACGATCTGCGGCATACGCAGAATGACCAGCTTTTCGTGTTCGGGTACCAAACGAAATTCCTGGAGACACTAGGCGCGCATTATGCAGAGAGCCCGATGGCAGCGGCAGATGTCGTCGCCGACATCGGTGATGTAAAGGTGCTCTCCAAAGAGTGCGAGAACCTGTACGAAAGCTCGTTTTCTCGGAACGTACTCGAGCCGTTCGGACTGAAGGACATTATCTGGTTTCCGGCGTTGCGAACGGGCGGCAGGATGGCGTCGATGCATGCGTCTCGGCGCGGTGCGGCGCCTAATTACGTCCAGCGCGAAATGCGTTTCTTCAGCCTTGTTGCGCCGCATGTCTGCCGCGCGCTGGTCATTTCTGACGCTCTCGAGATCAGGGCGTTGCGGTCGGAAGCCCTCGAAAGGACACTAGATGGTCTCGCTGCTGGCGTCTTCCTGACGGCACGCGATGGCCGTGTCGTCTATATGAACGCCACGGCGGAGCGTCAGATCAGGTCGGGCAATTCCATCCGCATCGTGAACAATCGCATTTGCCCGACCGATCCTGGCGCGCGGGCAGCGTTGTCGAGCGCCATCGACAAGGCGTCGCGCGGCGATAGCGATACGGATCTGAGCGAATATTCATTGGCGATTCCCGAGGTCGGCGGTGCCGGCTTTGTTGCAACGCTGCTCCCGGTCGATAACGGCATCCGCCGGGATATTGTGGCGCCGCTTTCGGCGTCGGTTGCCGTGTTCATGAAAGATCCCGGGGAGGAAACGTTGATGCCGGGTGAAGCCTTTGCCAGGCTTTACGGACTGACGGGGGGCGAACTGCGGGTATTGGTTGCGCTTGCGCAGGGGATGGGTGCCAAGGAAGCGGCCGACATGCTGGGCATCAGCGAACCTACGGTTCGCACCCATCTGCAGCGGACGTTTTCCAAGACCGGTACAACCCGGCAAGTCGACCTGCTGCGCTTGTTGCAGAACGCGACGGCGCCGATCCAGCACAGGGCGTCACAGCTCGCCCGCGCATTGACGGCATAGCGTCTTTCTCCTGATTGATCTGCGCGGCGAATGGGCACCGACTACAAGTCCGCGCCTTTACACCGCTATGCGACCTGCACCGACTGCGATGCTGGCACAACGGCACCTCGACGCGGCCTGAGCCAACCGCATCATCTGTTCCGATGACGCCTTGCGGTGGTCAACCACCTAGCGTTGCGCATGGGAAAACCTACGACCATGACGCAATCTGCGGCCAACTCGTCCGAACTTACAATTGCGCGCGCGCGTGGGCCAGAGCGATCCGAAGCTTCGGTCACTGTTCTGATTCTCACGGGAGTTTTTGCCGCCGCACAGGTTGGTAAGGCGATCATTTGCATGCCGGCTATCCGCGCGGAGATGCATCTCGGCCTCGATGTCGCGGGGCTGATGGTTGCAGTATTTGCGACGCTCGGGGCATTGGGTGGCGTCGGGGCAGGCGCCATCGTTATGCGCATCGGTCTCCATAGAGCGCTTATTGCCGGCTTATCAGCGATTGCCGCGGGAAACCTCGTCGGCTCCTTTGCTCAAGGCGCCGAGATGCTGCTCGTGGGACGCATCCTGGAAGGCATCGGGTTCTTTGGTGTCGTCCTGTCCGTCCCGAGCCTGCTGGCAGCGCTCTTGAAAGGAGCCAACCGCAATTTTGCGATGGCGGTCTGGAGCGCATACATGCCGGTCGGCATCATGTTGATGTTGTTCCTAGCCCCGGCCTTGCCCGCGGTTGGATGGCGGAATCTGTGGCTTGCCAACGGCGTTTTGGCCATAGCCCTCGTGGCGTTCTGGTGTTTGAACATTGGGGCGGCTTCGACGATCGAACCCGCGGACAATATCAAGCGCCCGGCTGTCTCGGTCAAAAATGTCATTGAAGTGCTCGGCAAGGAAAGGTGTCTCGCCGCCGCGTTCGCGTTTTTCGCATACTCTTGTCAGATTTTTTCGATGTCATTTGCGCTTCCGCACTACTTGACGTCGACTTATGCGATCTCGATCGGAAGTGCGGGGTTGCTCAGTGGCGTCGTGCTGGCGGTGTCCGCGGCGGGACACATTGCGTCCGGCTATCTGTTGCGGGCCGGGCTTAGGATATGGGCTTGCGTCGGAATTGCGTTGCTTACATTTTCTGCCCTCAGCGCTTTCATTTACAGCACAACTCTTTC
This sequence comes from Pseudomonadota bacterium, assembly GCA_023431725.1. GTDB lineage: Bacteria > Pseudomonadota > Alphaproteobacteria > Rhizobiales > Xanthobacteraceae > Pseudorhodoplanes. The sequence continues at coordinate 2,200 of JAEYVN010000549.1, read as the reverse complement.
CGCGCCGGCCGCGGTCATTCTTGCTGCAATCTCGCTCGGCGTAGGCGGCCTCGCTCCCGGAGCGCTCTATGCGAGCGCGCCCCATATCGCGCCGACCGCTGACGATATCCCAACGACGATCGGCTTGCTTCAGCAAGCGAGTAATCTGGGTCAATTCGCCGGACCGATGATGGTGGGTGCGCTCGCCGCGCATTTCGGGTGGCCATCTGCTGCGTTCGCAGTGGTGCCGATCGGTGTTGCCGGATCTCTGGCGTGCCTTTTGCTGCGCGGCGCAGACAGACAATAGCTGCACCTGCGGGGCTGAGCCTGAGCCGAGTAACGGCGATTCCGCTCGGTGAGCATACGCGCGGCGGCCTGCGACTACACGGCAGATAACGGCGTCATCTGTTCCGATGACGCGATCCCGGCAGTCGACCGGCTAGCGTGCCCCTTTCCACGCGCGGAAGACGTTCAATGGATGCATTGGTAGCGGTTCTCGTAGGATGGATTGCGCTGCATACCGGACTTTCGGTCGGGCCGCCTCCGCACATTGAGTTCGTGACACCGGCCATGATGACCGAGCGTGCCTTGGGTCCGGGCATAGCGCCGAGTCCGCTGCTGCGCGCGCTTTACAGTCAGCGGACGCGGACCGTGTACCTCAGGCGGGAGTGGGACGTGACCAATCTGCGGGATCAAAGCGAACTGGTGCATGAACTCGCTCATCACTTCCAGAACATTCATGAACTCAAATTCGGGTGTGCCGCGGAGCGCGAAAAGCTTGCGTATGACCTGCAGTTCGCATGGCTACGCGAACAGGGCGTGGCGGATCCGCATGAATTGCTGGAGATCAACCAATTCTTCGTGGTGATGATCTCGGTCTGCAGGGATGTCGCCCACGACTAGACGGCCGGGGGACGATGATTGCGAGGCAGGCGAGACCGTCTATAGCAGTAGCTTGGGAACGAAATGAAAAATGTATTTGTTACAGGGGGCTCCGGATTCGTGGGGCGGCCTTTAATCCGGCAACTGGTGGCGCGAAATGTTCAGGTCACGGCGCTGGTCCGGAGCGATGTCGCAGAGTCGGCCGTAGCGAAAGAGGGGGCAGTGGTCTGCCGCGGCGATCTGCTGGACGAGCGAGCCATTACCGAGGGAATGCACGGGTGCGATACGGTATTCCATGTCGCTGGGCACATCAGTGAATGGGACTCTTACGAGGCCTTTCACAACACCAACGTCGCGGGCACCCGCACGATGCTCGCGGCGGCGAAAGGCGCAGGTGTGGCGACATTTGTCGCGGTCGGGGCCTCCGCCGTCGTTATGGGGCGGCCGATATCGATGAAGAACATATCGGAGGATCTGCCGCTTCAGGCGCCGCCATGGGCGCCATACATTAGAACGAAGGCGGAAGCGGAACGTCTGGTGCGAGAAGCGAATACGTCCGAACTCCGCACGGTCGTTGTCCGGCCGCCACTGATCTGGGGCGCGGGGATGCCCCTGCTTGACGACCTGGTTGCGGCGGCAAAGGCGGGTCAGTTCGCGTTGCCGAATGCCGGGCGGCAAGTCATGTCCACCAGCCACGTCGACAACGTCGTCGAATGCCTGATTCTGGCTGCCGGGAAGGGCGTGGGCGGGGAGGCCTATCATGTGACGGACGGCGACGTCTCCACGCTGAAAGACCTGATGGCCGACCTTCTGGAAACCCGCGGCGTGCCCCCCGTTAAACGCACGGTCCCTTTCGGAATCGCCTGGCGCCTGGCCGCCGTCATGGAGGGGGTCTGGCGCACGTTTCGCGTACGGAGCAAACCACCCATCACGCGTCAGACCCTCCGCCTGATCGGCCAGGACTTTACGCTCGATATCACCAAGGCGCACCGCGACCTCGGTTATAGACCGGTCACCAACAGGGCCGACGGTATCGCGCGCATGCGCGCATAGGTGATGGGAGTTGGATTATATTAGAAGACAAGCGGCCAAGAAACGGTCCTCGCCGCATCGCCCACGCATTGACGGCATAGAGTTTTCCCCCTTGGTTGATCTGCGTAACGAAGGGGCGCTGGACTACTAGTCCGCGCGTTTACACCGCTACGCGACTTTGCTTGCACAGACAGTGATTGCGCTGGCTCCAATCACTATTCTGATTCTCACGGGAGCTTTTTCCGACGCCCAGGTTGGCATTTGTCGGGGATTTAGAGTTCGCCACGGCACTATGCTGCGGGAGCGG
>JAEYVN010000409.1 GCA_023431725.1 Pseudomonadota bacterium | reverse complement strand
GCCAGGATGAAGGCGCAGATCGCCGCGATGACCGCGACCACCAGCAAGGGATCGACGCCGGTCAGGCGGTCGCGGATGAGGGCGAATGTGTCCATCCGGCTCTTTTACCCCGATTCGCGACAGTCTGGAACGAACGGGGAACATGGGTTCCCGGCTTTATTTTTGGGGAACTTTCCCTCACCCCGTCCTTACGGGAGAGGAAGGAAGTGCGATGAGACTGACGTCAGAATTGACCGCGCGGCGCGCAATCCTTACATCGCGCGCATGGCACTCCGCGACATCATCGTAATTCCCGACAAACGCCTGCGTCTGGTCTCCAAGCCGGTCGAGAAGGTGGATTCCTCCGTCCGCAAGCTCGTCGATGACATGTTCGAGACGATGTATGAGGCGCCCGGCATCGGCCTGGCGGCGATCCAGATCGCCGAGCCGCTGCGCGTGGTGACGATGGACCTGGCCAAGAAGGATGACGAGAAGGAGCCGCGCGTCTTCATCAATCCGGAGATCACCTGGTCCTCGGACGAGATCAACGTCCACGAGGAAGGCTGCCTGTCGATCCCCGAATATTACGAGGAGGTCGAGCGGCCGGCGATCATCAAGGTCCGCTTCCTCGACCTCGACGGCAAGTCGCAGGAGGTGGAGGCTGACGGTTTGCTGGCGACCTGCCTGCAGCACGAGATCGACCATCTGAACGGCGTGCTGTTCATCGATCATATTTCGAAACTGAAGCGCGACCGCGTCATCAAGAAATACACCAAGATCGCGAAACAGGCGGCGGAGTAGTCCTTGCCGCTTGCGGCCGCATTTGATATCATTGATATCAAATGACCGATCTGCTGATCCGGAAAGTGGACCCGAGGCTCAAGCGCGAGATCGAACGGCGCGCGCGTGAGCACGGGCATAGTTTGTCCGATGAAGCAAAGGCCATTCTGCGCCGCGGTCTGGAGGCGCCCGAGCCGCCCCGCAAAATGGGGACTTTGCTCTCCTCGCTGCTTCCCGCCGAGTATCGCGGTGACGATCTCGATTTCGAAATCCAGGGCGATGTCAGCGAGCCGCCGGACTTCAAATGATCCTGCTCGACACAAACATCGTGTCCGAGATGATGAAGCCTGCGCCTCAGCCGTCGGTCGTCGCGTGGCTCGATCAGCAGGATGAGGCGAGTCTTTTCATTTGTGCCCCTGTCCTTGCCGAGTTGCGATTTGGCGCTGAACTGCTGCCAGTCGGCAAGCGCCGGAACGGGTTGATCAAGGTGATCGATCAAATTGAAATTGATGTGTTCCAGGGCCGGATTCTTCCTTTCGATCAAAGCGCTGCAAACCACTACGCCAAAATCGCTGGTAGACGCCGGCAGCTGGGGCGACCACTCAATCAGATGGATGGACTGATTGCGGCCATTGCATTGGAACATGATGCCGTGCTTTGCACACGTGACGAGGACGGCTTTGCCGATCTCGGCCTCAAGATCATCAACCCGTTTGTCGACGTTTCAACTGGACGATAGCCAATGCCTCTTCGCCTGATCTTCATGGGCACGCCGGACTTTGCCGTGCCGACGCTCGTGGAGATCGTCGGCGCCGGGCACGAGGTCGCGGCGGTCTATACGCGCGAGCCAAAGCCGGCCGGGCGCGGCATGGACTTGCAGGACACGCCGGTGGCGCGCGAGGCCAAGCGCTTCGGTTTGCCGGTGCTGACGCCGCGCACCTTGCGCACGCCGGAGGCACAGGCCGAGTTTGCCGCATTCGATGCGGATGCCGCGGTGGTCGTCGCCTACGGCATGATCCTGCCTCCGGCCGTTCTCGATGCGGTGCCGCTCGGCTGTTTCAACCTGCATGCCTCGCTGTTGCCGCGCTGGCGCGGGGCCGCGCCGATCAATCGCGCCGTGATGGCCGGTGATCCGGAAAGCGGCGTCACCGTCATGAAGATGGATGAGGGCCTCGACACCGGCGGCATGGCGATGATGGAACGCATGCCGATCGATGCCGACATGACAGCCGGCGACCTGCATGATCGCCTTGCCAATATCGGCAGCGACCTGATGCATCGTGCGCTCGGTGCGCTGGAGCGCGGCACCTTGCAGGTGGTGCCGCAGCCCGAGGCGGGCGTCACCTACGCCGAGAAGCTGAACAAGGCCGAGACGCGGATCGACTGGAGCAAGCCGGCGCAGGAGGTGCACAATCACATCCGCGGGCTGTCGCCTTTTCCCGGCGCGTGGTTCGAACTACCCGGCGAGAAAGCGCCGGTGCGCGTGAAGGTGCTGCGATCGACGCGCGTTGACGGCAGCGGCGCGCCGGGCACGTTGCTCGACGACAGGCTGACGATTGCCTGTGGCGATGGTGCCATCCGCATCCTCGAACTGCAGCGTGCCGGCAAGCAGCCGATGAAGGCGGACGAATTCCTGCGCGGCACGCAGCTGCCGCGCGGTATTGTGTTCGCATAATGCCGCGCTACAAATTCCTCATCGAATATGACGGCCGGCCGTATCGCGGCTGGCAATATCAGGCCGACGAACCGAGCGTGCAGGGCGCGATCGAGGACGCGATCCTGAAATTCGATGGCCAGCGCGTGACCATCCAGGGCGCCGG
>JAEYVN010000335.1 GCA_023431725.1 Pseudomonadota bacterium | reverse complement strand
CGTTGCAGGAGCAATGGCCAGATGAAAAGCGGTGCGCCGACATGATCGTGGCCGACCACGATCATTGGTTCTTCGCCCAGTGGACCGCTGACATGCTCATGCCAGAGTCTGATCCATTCAAGGCCTTGATAGGGCGAAGCGACGGCATCCTGCCGGGCGAGCGCACGCCAAACCGGGTCAACGGCATCGAGATCGCGATAGACCGTCACGGCAACCGCCGTGCGCGTCGCCGATGGCTGTCGGGCGGAGAGCTGCGAACTGCCCGCTTCACGAAAGGCGATGGTCATGACCCGTTTCCGTTAACGGGCCGGAGGCTGTCAGGGATTTGTCAATAAACCGTTGGCAGGATCGCGGCTTATTTCAGGAATCGGTCGGAATCCGACCGTAATCACAGGATGTGATGCCCGTCGTGAGCGGATTGAAGAAAACCATTATACGGGCGGGTCTGGAAACGCTCTATTTCACCGGTGCCCATGTGGCCTTGCGTCCGCTTTTTCAGGGCGTCGGCGTGATCCTGACGCTGCACCACGTCAAGCCATCGCGTCCGGGCACGTTCCAGCCGAACCGGCTGCTGGAAGTTTCGCCGGGCTTCTTCACATCAGTCGTCCGGCGCCTGCGCCGTTCCGGCCTCGATATCGTCTCCCTCGACGAGATGCATCGTCGCCTTGTCGAACGTGATTTCAAGAAGCGCTTCGTCTGCCTGACCTTCGACGACGGCTACCGCGACCTGTTGCAATTCGCCTATCCGGTCCTGAAAAAGAACGAAGTTCCCTTCGCGCTGTATGTGCCGACCGGCTTTGCGGACCGCATCGGCGAGATATGGTGGGTGGCGCTGGAGCGGATCATCGCCAGGAACAACCGTGTCGGGCTCTATATCGATGGCGACGAACGTCATTTCGACTGCGCGACCGACGCCGAGAAGAAGCACATCTACGAACAGCTTTACTGGTGGCTGCGCAGTTTGAAGACCGAGGAAGAACTGCGCGGCGTCATCCGTGACCTGTGTCTGCGCTATGGCGTCGACATGAAGGCCATCTGCGATGAACTGTGCATGAGCTGGGAAGACATTGCTGAACTGTCGCTCGATCCGCTGGTGACCATCGGCGCACACACCGTCAATCATCCGATCCTGAAGAAGACCAGTGATCGCGTGGCACGCTCGGAAATGGAAATGAGCCGTGCCGTGATCGAGACCGCAATCGGCATCCGCCCCGAACATTTTGCCTATCCGGTCGGCGATCCGACCGCAGCGGACTCCCGCGAATTTACGATCGCCGGCGAGTTGGGGTTCAAGACGGCGGTGACGACCCGGCCGGGCGTTCTGTTCCCGGAACACCGCGAGCACCTGATGGCGTTGCCGCGCATTTCGCTCAACGGCGAATATCAGCAACTCCGCTATCTCGGCGTGCTGATGTCCGGCACGGCGACAGCCATGTGGAACGGTTTTCGTCGGCCGAACGCAGCGGCCTAGGCTTTCCTTCCGCCTTCCATCCATTTGATCAGCGGCATGGCGGGGAGCACCCAGCCCAGGCCGGCGACCACATAGAAAATCCACGCCACATAGGCGTTCGGACTGGAAAACGCGAATTGCGCGAAAGCCATCGCCAGCAGGGCCCACACGGTCACCAGGACCAAAAGTCCAATGGCGCCGATGAATTTCCGGGTGCGAATAGACATGCGAGTGTCCCGTCTGTAACGCTTCGTATCCCTTGCCGGCGCCTTTGATCAAAGCGTTAGCGACAAAGGACACTGGCAAATTTTCTGGTCCGAGTGCGGCTTTGTTTCCGACGTCCCGAGATACGAAATGGCCGCCCGTGCGATCGGAACGTCGGAAACGCCGTGCTAGCGGTTGTGGCGACAGGGCTGCTGCCTATATGGTCCCCGCAAAATCGGCAAGATCGCTAGGTCATAAAGAATTGGGTCGCAACGGGCTGTCCGGTGCAGAAGAGAAAGTGATGTCGCAAAGCTCCGAAAATACGCGCCTTTCCATCATCCGGGTCTGGCTTTTTGTGGTTGCGGCCCTGGTGGTGGGAACTGTGATCGTCGGCGGAGCGACGCGGCTGACCGAATCCGGCTTGTCGATCGTCGAATGGAAGCCGGTGACCGGCGTCCTGCCGCCGCTGACCGATGCGCAATGGGCGGCCGAGTTCGATAAGTACAAGCAGATCCCGCAGTATCAGCAGGTCAACCGCGGGATGTCCCTGTCGGAATTCAAGACCATCTTCTGGTGGGAATGGGGGCATCGGCTCCTCGGACGGACCATCGGCATCGTCTTCCTGCTGCCGTTCCTGTTCTTCCTGTGGCGTGGCTGGGTCGGCCCGGGATTGCGCGGACGATTGTGGTTCTTGTTCTTTCTGGGGGGTGCGCAGGGCGCTGTCGGCTGGTGGATGGTGTCGTCCGGTCTGACGGAGCGCGTCAGTGTCTCGCAATATCGGCTCGCCTTTCACATGACGCTGGCCTGCGTCATCTACGCGGTCATCATCTGGACGGTGGCGCGGCTGAAGCCGATTCAGCCGATCGCGGCGCCATCGCGCTTGCGGACCAGTGCTGGTCTTCTCGTGATCCTGACGCTGGTCCAGATTTATCTCGGCGCACTCGTGGCGGGTCTCGATGCTGGTATGATCTACAACACCTGGCCGCAGATCGACGGCGCCTTCATCCCGTCGTCCGAGCGGCTATGGTTTGAAACGCCGCTCTGGCGCAATCTGTTCGAGAATGCGCTGACGGTGCAGTTCAATCACCGGATGATGGCCTATCTGTTGCTCGCCCTGGGCATCTGGCACGCCATCGACGTGACGCGCACAACGAAGGATCGCGCCGCCAAGGGTCTTGCTCATGCCTTCGCGCTTCTGCTCGTGGTGCAGGCGGGTATCGGCATCGCGACTTTGCTGCTGGCCGTGCCGATGTCCCTGGCTCTGCTGCACCAGGCGATCGCGATCGTATTGCTGACCATTGCGACGGTCCATGCGTCGCGATTGCTCAGCAAGGGTGCGCCGCGCACCGTTTCGACCGTGGCGGCGCAACCGGCTTAGCTATTCAGCGCCTGCTCGAGATCGGCGATGATGTCGTCCTTGTCTTCGAGGCCGATCGACAGCCGCACGACATCGGGGCCGGCGCCGGCCTGAACCTTCTGCGCATCGGTCAATTGCCGATGCGTGGTCGATGCAGGGTGAATGATCAGCGAGCGCGTGTCGCCGATGTTGGCGAGGTGCGAGAAGAGCTGCACATTCGACACCAGTTTGACGCCGGCCTCGTAACCGCCCTTGAGACCGAAGGTGAACACCGCGCCGGCACCCTTCGGGCAATATTTCTGTGCCAGCGATTGATACTTGTCGCCTGCAAGACCCGGGTAGCTGACCCAGGCGACGCTTGGCTGCTTCGACAGCCACTCAGCCACTGCTGTTGCATTGTCGCAGTGACGCTGCATGCGCAGCGGCAGCGTTTCGACGCCGGTCAGGATCAGGAAGGCATTGAACGGCGACAGGGCAGGGCCCATGTCGCGCAGCCCCAGAACACGGCAGGCAATGGCGAATGCGAAATTGCCGAAGGTCTCGTGCAGCACGATGCCCTGATATTCCGGACGCGGCTGCGACAGCATCGGATAGCGGTTCTCGCGCGACCAGTTGAACGTGCCGCCATCGACGATCATGCCACCGACCGAATTGCCGTGGCCGCCGAGAAATTTGGTCAGCGAATGCACGATGATGTCGGCGCCGTATTCGAACGGCCGGCACAGATAGGGCGTCGCCAGCGTGTTGTCGACGATCAGCGGCACGCCCGCTTTCTTGGCGATCTTCGATACGCCTTCGATATCGGTGATGACGCCGCCCGGATTGGCGATCGACTCGATGAAGATCGCCTTGGTCTTCGGTGTGATCGCGCGCTCGAAGGAGGAAAGGTCGTCCGGATCGGCCCAAACGACGTTCCAGCCGAAGCTCTTGAAGGAATGATTGAACTGGTTGATCGAGCCGCCGTAGAGCTTCTTCGAGGCGACGAATTCATCGCCCGGCATCATCAGCGCCTGCATCACCAGCACCTGCGCCGCATGACCGGAAGCGGTGGCGAGAGCCGCGGTGCCGCCCTCAAGTGCGGCGATGCGCTCCTCTAGGACCGCGCAGGTCGGATTGCCGATGCGGGTATAGATATTGCCGAAGGTCTGCAGCCCGAACAGCGAGGCAGCGTGATCGACATCGTCGAACACATAGGACGTTGTCTGATAGATGGGGGTCGCGCGGGCGCCCGTGGTCGGATCGGGCTGCGCGCCGGCGTGGATGGCCAATGTGTTGAAGCCGGGATTGCGTTCGGTCATCGCAAGATCCTTGAGTGTTGCGGGCGAATTGCGGAGCACAAAATTGGCGCGCCCGATTCAAAATCTGCCGCTGGTTTATCGAAGGAGCGGGCAGGGTCAAGAAGCGCTGGATACAGCGGGAGAATGAGGACGCTTTTCCTGCAAAACGTCAACCAAGCAGTTATTCATTCCAAATAATTGCAGCTTTACGCTGGGCTTTTTCTCAGCTGGTTTCACCGCGCTCGGCCCGCTGGGTCGCATCGGTTGTGCCGCCCGACATGGTCTGGCGCTGAAGCGACATGCGCTGGATGCCTTTGCCAAGAGGCGCGCGTTTGGAAGACAGCGTGCGCGAATTGACGCCCATCCATGAGATTTCCGACGAGAGCCGGCCATATTCAATTTTGGGGCAGCGGTTCATCACCACCTTCATGCCATTGGCTTCGGCCAGGGCGGCGGCTTCGTCGTTGCGGACGGAAAGCTGCATCCAGATCACCTGCGGCTTGGGCGACAGCGTGATCGCTTCCTGCACGACGCCGAGTGCGTGTTCCGAACTGCGGAAGATATCCACCATGTCGATCGGCTCGGGGATGTCCGACAGCTTCGCATAGACGCGTTGGCCGAGCAGGTCCTTGCCGGCCTGTCCTGGATTGACCGGGATCATGCGATAGCCGCGCTCGAGCAGGTACTTGAACGCGAAATAGCTGGGCCGGTTGGTCTTCGGAGAAACGCCGACCATCGCGATGGTCTTTGTGGTGTTGAGGATGGCGCGAATATAGGTGTCGCTGTAGCTGTCGTGATTCATGAACGGACCTTCCTGAAATCCCTATTTAGGAATTTCACCGGCGCATGCAAAGCGGAGTTTGCGAAAGCGAAAGGCGGGCGAAGCTCAGCGGTCTTCCCATTTGGGGGCACGCTTTTCGATAAAGGCGCATATCCCCTCACTGGCGTCGCGCGTCATCATGTTTTCCGTCATGACTTCGGCAGCGTAGGCATAGGCTTCGGCAAGTCCCAGCTCAGCCTGCCTGTAGAAGGCAGCCTTGCCGGTCGTCACGGTGACTTTCGATTTCGTGGCGATTATTTGCGCCAGTCTGAAGGCTTCGTCTCGCTCCGTGCCGGCCGGCACCACGCAATTGACAAGACCGATCCGCAAAGCGTCATCCGCTGAAACCGGTTCGCCCGGCAGCAGCATATGCATCGCGTTCTTGCGCGGGACATTGCGGGTGAGGGCGACCATCGGCGTGGAGCAGAACAGGCCGATGTCCACTCCCGGCGTTGCGAATTTGGCATTGCCGGAGGCTATGGCGAGGTCGCAGGTCGCCACCAATTGGCAGCCCGCGGCGGTGGCCATGCCGGACACGACGGCGATGACCGGCTGCGGCAGTGCGACGATTTTCTGCATCATGTCGCTGCAACTCGTCATGATGTGGCGGAAGTACGCCTTGCCGCCATCGGCGTCGCTGCGCCGCGCCGTCAATTCCTTCAAGTCGTGTCCGGCGCTGAAGGCCGGACCATTGGCGGCGATCACCACGACACGAATGGTATTGTCCTGTCCAATGGCATCGAGCGTCGTGCTCAGTGCTTTGATCAGGGCTTCCGACAAGCTGTTGCGCGCAGCCGGACGATTGAGCGTCAGCACCGCGACGCCATTGGTGTCCGTTCGAAGCAGGACATCGGCCTGGGATGACGTTGCCGTTTTGGCATGGACATTCATGTTGAACACCTTTGCGACGTGCCATGCGCATTGTATGCGTCGGTCACCGGCATGCGAAGGGCAGGGATGGACATCGCCGTGACGAAACCGATGACGCCACCGCGGATGACGAAGGCGGAACTGGACGCTTTCCTGGCCGAGGAGTTTCCGCAAGCTTTTCATGCCGGCAACGGGCTGTCCCTCGAGCGCGTCGCTCTCGGCGATTGCCGCATACGGCTGGCCTACAGCGACAAATTCCTGCGGCCGGGCGGGACGATTTCCGGGCCGACCATGATGATGCTGGCCGATTTCGCGCTTTATGTTGCGGTCTTGTCGGCCATTGGCCCTGTTGCGCTGGCCGTTACGACCAATTTCAACATCAATTTCCTGCGCCGTCCCGACCGACGGGATCTGATTGCCGAGGCGCGGATATTGAAACTGGGCAAGCGTCTGGCGGTTTTGGAGGTGCTTTTGTACTCCGATGGTCTGGATGAGGCGATCGCCCACGTCACCGCGACCTACTCAATTCCTCCAAAATCGGGCGCTTAACCGCAGGTAATATACAACCTATTTTATAAGTTGTTGTTTTTGCTATGACATTTGCCATTGAATCGAATTGACAAAATACCGCTCTGCTTTACAGAACGCATCCAACGCAACTCTCCGGACAATTCGTCATGAGCACTTATTCGGCGACACCCGCCGACATCGAAAAGAAATGGATCGTCATCGACGCAACCGGCCTCGTGGTCGGCCGTCTGGCAACGATCGTCGCCATGCGTCTGCGCGGCAAGCACAAGCCGACATTCACCCCGCACATGGACGACGGTGACAACGTCATCATCATCAACGCGGCCAAGGTCGTGTTCACGGGCCGCAAGCGCGACCAGAAGATGTACTATCACCACACCGGATTCATCGGTGGCATCAAGGAACGTTCGGCGAAGTCGATCTTCGAAGGTCGTTTCCCGGAGCGCATCGTCGAAAAGGCTGTGGAGCGCATGGTTCCGCGCGGTCCGCTCGGTCGCAAGCAGATGAGCAACCTGCGCGTCTATCCGGGCGCGGAGCTTCCGCATGAAGCCCAGAAGCCCGAGGCGCTCGATGTCGGCGCCATGAACCGCAAGAACAAGGCAGCCTGATCATGGCCGAATCCGTTTCATCGCTCGAAGGTCTGGCTTCATTGAAGACTCAGGCTGTCGCCGAACAACCAAAGCACGTTCAGAAGCTTGACGCGCAGGGCCGCGCTTACGCGACCGGCAAGCGCAAGAACGCGGTTGCCCGCGTGTGGATCAAGCCTGGCTCGGGCAAGATCGTCGTCAACACCCGTCCGGTCGAAGTGTTCTTCGCCCGTCCGGTTCTGCGCATGCTGATCCAGCAGCCGATCGTCGCCGCCAATCGCAGCGGCCAGTACGACGTCATCTGCACAGTGTCGGGCGGCGGTTTGTCGGGGCAGGCCGGTGCCGTGCGTCACGGCATCTCCAAGGCGCTGACCTATTTTGAGCCGGAGCTGCGCTCGCCGCTGAAGCGCGGTGGTTTCCTCACCCGCGACTCGCGCGTCGTCGAGCGTAAGAAGTACGGCCGCGCGAAAGCCCGCCGTTCGTTCCAGTTCTCGAAGCGCTAACGCGCGATCGCGACGGAACAATCGCTCAAAAGCGAACAAAACTTGTTTTGAAAAAGGGGCCATTTGGCCCCTTTTTTAT
>JAEYVN010000306.1 GCA_023431725.1 Pseudomonadota bacterium | reverse complement strand
AGGCCAGCCTTCTCGACATGCGGGCGCACGATGTCGTTGAGATATTGCAGATCCGATGTCGATTTCGTTCCGCGCACCGCAGGCACGCCGACCCACAACACCGGCACATTGGCGGTCTTCAGCACTGCAACCATTTCATCGACACGCGCGCCGTAGAGTTCCTCCCACTTTTCGGTTCGGAATTCGGACGGGCCGCTCGGCCGCCGCTGTGCTTCGGTCACGGCAACAGCCGGCGTTTCGTCATCGCTCAGCTCGCCCGGCTTTTGCTGGGCGGCGCCTGGCTGCGCATTGGGTTGCGCGCCCTGCTGACCGGCGGCTGGCGGCTGTTGTTGTTGTGCCTGCCCCGGCGCAGTTGGCGAGCCGGGCTTCTGCGGCGTCGCCGCAGCCGGCTTCGCGGGCGGAGGCTGCACCTTCTCGCGGATCGCCTGACGATCCTGCAGGCCGACCAGAACGACAATCGCCTGCGGCTTTTCCTGCGCGATCAGATCCCGGGCCACCTTCGCCCATTCGGCATCGCTGCGCTGCTCGTAGCGGATCAGGCCCGAGAATGCGCGATGCTTGCGAACGATGCCGATTTCCGGCGTTTCGGCGAGCTGCTCCTCGAGACCATAGGCCAACCAGTCGGCCATCGAGTCACCAAGCACGAGAATGCGGATGGTCGGAGCGACTTCGGGCGCCTTCGGGGCGGGTGCGCGGCTGAAGTCCTCCTGCACCGGACGCACCGGCTGTTGCGGCCGGGGGCTAAAAAACCGATCGTCGAACGGGAAAAACTGGGCGCTGGCGGGAAGGATATATACTGTGGCCCCCACTGCTATCGCAGTCGCACAAATGGCCCTGGCCCAGAAAGACTTGCGGCGACGCTGACGACGTTGGCTGTTCGATGCCATCCTCAAGGTCCGTGCGATGATACCGGCCCGCTGCCGACACCCTACCGCATAGCAGGAGAACGTGGCGAGTCGAAGGTGCTAATTACCCCGCAGCCGGGCCAATACCGTAGCGCTCGGGAAGCCATCCGGCACAAGACCCGCTCGCGCCTGGAAGTCCCGAATCGCGGCCCGTGTCCTTGGTCCAAAGCGACCGTCCGCTTCGCCGATGTTGAAACCGCGACGCACCAGCAATTGCTGCATTTCCGCGCGTTCGTCGCGGGTCAACACGCGTTCATGCCGGGGCCAGGGCTGGACGAACGGCTCGCCGCCCCTGAACCGATCGGACAAATGCCCGATCGCCAACGCGTAGGCCTCGGCTGGATTGTAACGCATGATCACGCGAAAATTATTGAGCATCAGAAAGCCCGGTCCCTGCGAACCGGCCGGCACCATCAGAAACGCCCTGTCAGAGGAGCGCGGGAAAGGCTTGCCCCCCGGTCGCGTGATTCCGAGTTGCTCCCACTCGCGGATGGTCATGACCTTGGAGCGGTCCGCCAGCATGAAATTGAAGTTCTTCGGGACGACGACCTCATAGCCCCAGGTCTGTCCCGGCTCCCATCCGTGCTTGCGGAAATAATTGGCCGTCGAGAACAACAGGTCCGGCACGGACTCGGTCATATTGCGATGGCCGTCGCCATCGGCATCGACGGCATAGTTCTTGTAGACGCTGGGCATGAATTGCGTCGGGCCAAATGCGCCGGCCCATGAACCTTTCATGCGATCGGGGCTCACATCGCCCCGATGCAGCAATTCAAGGGCGGCCAGAAACTCGTTCCGGAAATAGTCCTGCCGCCGCCCGACACAGGCCAACGTTGCCGTGGAGCGGACGACATATCGCTCGCCCATCATCGTCGAATATTTCGACTCGATGCCCCAGATCGCCGCAATGACATAACGGTCAACGCCATAGGTCCTTTCCATTGCGTCGAACGCCGCACGATTTTCAGCCAGCACCGCACGGCCGCGCTGGATACGGTCCTCGCTCACGAGCAGATCGAGATAATCCCAAAAGCTGCGCGTGAATTCAGGCTGCGCATCGACCAGATCCATGATCTTCAGATCGGGTGTCAGATCGCGCGTCAAGGCGTCGTATTCTTTTTTCGAGATGCCGCGTTTGGCCGCTGCAGGCGCGAGGCTCTGCAGGCATTGCTGGAAATTCGCCGCCGATGCGCGGATGGCATTCGCCGTCATGAGCGGATGACCGGACGCACCCGACTCGCCGCTCCATTCAGGACCCGTCGCCTGCGCATAGGAACGCCGCGCGGCCGGGGCACGAGGGACAGGTGCAACAACCGGCGTTGCCGCTACAGCAGACGTTGGAATCGACGATGCCGGTACCGGCGCCGTGGCCATTGCACCAACGGTGTGTTCGCCGCCACCGGCGCAGCCACTCAGGGTTACCACCAGAGCAAGCCCTGGCCATGCCCTCAGTGATTTTCCGTTTCGACGCGCCATGACGGCCTCACGCAACCCGCGACATAATTAAACCCTATGGGGAACGGATATGGTTGCGGGACGATTAACGACACTCACAAAAGCGTGGACGTCAGGAGACATGAAGCCGGTATTTTCCAACTTCCCCATGATAACAACAGCGACATTTCCCCGCAGTCTTCATCTCACCCCGTCATTCGGTCCGATCTCATCATGAAGCCCGTCAGAAAAGCGATTTTCCCGGTGGCCGGCCTCGGCACCCGGTTCCTCCCCGCGACCAAAGCCATGCCAAAGGAAATGCTGACGGTCGTCGACCGGCCGCTGATCCAGCATGTAGTGGACGAGGCCCGTGAAGCCGGCATCGAACACCTCATTTTCGTCACCGGCCGCAACAAGTCGGTGATCGAGGATCACTTCGATCGTCAGTTCGAGCTCGAGGTGACCCTGAAGGAACGCAACAAGAAGAGCGAACTGGAGTTGCTTGCGGAGGACACGCCGGGCGCCGGCACGACGAGCTTCACGCGTCAGCAGTCGCCGCTCGGTCTGGGACACGCGGTATGGTGTGCCCGCGACATCGTTGGCAACGAGCCCTTCGCCGTCGTCCTGCCGGACGTGCTGGTGCAGAATGAACCCGGTTGCCTCAAGCAGATGGTGGATGCCTACAGCAAGCAGAAGGACAAGGCCAACCTGATCGCGGTCGAGGAAGTCCCGATGGACCGCGTGCATATGTACGGCATCGTCGGCGTCGAGAAAGGGTCTGGCAATACATTGCCGATCACGCAGATGGTGGAAAAGCCCAAGCGCGACGAGGCCCCGTCCAATCTCAGCATCACCGGGCGCTACATCCTGCAGCCGGAGATTTTCGACATCCTGGAAAATCAACAGACCGGCGCCGGCGGCGAAATCCAGCTCACCGATGCAATGATCCGGCTGTCAAAGGATCAACCGTTTCATGCGGTCAAGTTCGATGGCCGCTCCTACGATTGCGGTTCGAAGCTTGGCTTCCTGACGGCAAATGTCGCCTACGCACTCCAGC
>JAEYVN010000305.1 GCA_023431725.1 Pseudomonadota bacterium | reverse complement strand
GCCCCGATGCGCCGCCCGGCATCGAGACCATGACTTTCCGGGATCTGTTCAAGCTGCGGTTTGGCGGCAAACGTCCGATCGTCTGGCACGCGCGCCGCAACAACGAGATGATGGCGGGGCTGGCGCTGAAATGGCTGGGCTGGCCGCTGCGTCTGATTTTCACATCGGTTGCACAGCGCCATCACACCTGGATCACACGCTGGCTGATCAGGCGCATGGACGCGGTGGTCGCGCCAAGTCCGGCATCGGCGTCCTACCTGAAAGTGCCGCACGAGGTGATCCTGCATGGCGTCGACATCGAGCGATATCGGCCGCCTGAAGATCGTGCGGCGGAGCTGCGTGACGGCGACATTCAGACGAAATACGCGGTCGGCTGTTTCGGCCGGGTGCGGCACCAAAAGGGTACCGACGTTTTCGTCGAAGCGATGTGTCGATTGCTGCCGCAATATCCCGATTTCAGTGCTGTGGTGATCGGCGCCGTCGATGACGCAGCGTTCGAAGCGGAACTGAAGGATCGTGTCGCAAGCGCTGGCCTTCAGGATCGGGTGCGGTTCATGGGTGAATTGCCGATCGACGATGTGCCGCCGTGGTATCGCCGCGTTCTCATTTACGCGTTTACCTCGCGCAACGAGGGTTTCGGCTTGACGATCCTCGAGGCGATGGCATCGGGCGATGCGCTGGTCGCGACGCGCGCGGGTGCAGCCGAAGCCGTCGTCATTGATGGGCAGAACGGCTTGCTGGTGCCGACAGACAATGCCGACGCACTAACCGATGCGCTCGACACATTGATGCGCGATCCCACAGCGGCTGCGGCGATGGGCGCGCGGGCGCGGGAGCATGTGGTGGCAGACTTCAGTGTCGATGCAGAGGCGGAGAAATATGCCGCCGTCTATCGGCGCTTGCTTGGATCAATGACACCGTAGTTTCCGTCATGCGCCGGGCATCCACGTCTTAACGTTTGTGAGTAAGAAAAGTCGTGGATGGCCGGGACAAGCCCGGCCATGACGAACAAGAATGCATGGCCTTGACGGACCGCAAAACCTTTGAATAACTGAGCCCAGGCTCGGTCGGAGCCTCCGTGTCCGCGGGAAGGGCTGCGCCCAGACCATCGAAGAACGCCTCGCGCGATCACATCACCTTTCCTGTCTGACAGGCGGACACAGACTTGAAGGAAAGGTCTTTCAATGTCCGACCTCCCGGATTCCGTCTCTGCCAGCGAGCCCGCACGCCGCACGGCTTCGCCATTCCGGATCAATCTCGAACAACAGCGCAAGCGCGCCAAGGAATTGCTGGCGTCTTTGCGCGCGCATGATGCGGGCGCGCTGAAGCGATTCAGCATGCATCATCCACAGGTGCAGCTTTCGGACCTTTCCGCTGTGCGCCTGAGCGATGCGCAACACGTGATCGCACATGAGCTTGGCCTGCCAAGCTGGCCGAAGCTGAAAGCACACATCACGGCCATGGATCGAAGCTGGGATCGCATCCGCCGGAAAGAGTCAGCGCCTGATCTCGACATGACCACGCTGCACATTCGATGCGGCCACGATATCGGTCCGACCCTGCAGGCGGCCGGATTTGCCGGAGATTTTCTCGCCTATGCCGATCCGATCTGCCATGGGCCGCTCTTGAACGAGGCGCATTGGCTGGAAAAGCGCGCCGACTTTCTTGCGCATACTTATGGAAGCCATGTCGGCCGAAGGCGGGAAGACATCTTCCGGGAGCTGACGGGGGCGGAGGAAAGGCTGCAAGGGGCAGCGGCCAGCTACGAACGCGTTGTGCTCTGGTTCGAACACGATACGTATGACCAGCTGATCCTGGCGCGCTGCCTGGCCCAGTTTGCGCAAACGCCGCCACGGCGGCTTGAGCTTGTCTCCGCGTCGCATTTTCCGGGCGCGATGCGTTTCATCGGCCTGGGGCAGTTGCCACCGGAGGCGCTGCGTCTTCTGTGGAACGATCGTCAGCCGGTTTCAGACCGGCAATTGCAGTCGGGCTTTTCCGTCTGGGACATGCTGCGAGCCGACGATCCAAGGCCTCTTGCGGAACACGCCGCAGCCGGTATGCCGGACCTGCCCGAACTTGCCATCGCCCTGAAAAGGCATTGTCAGGAGCTTCCCTGGACACACGATGGTCTCGGTCTCACCGAGCGTCTGATTCTGCAACTGGTCTCGGAACAGCCGAGGACCATTGGCGAGGTGTTCAACGCGCTGATGATGCAGCGCGAACCGCTACCGTTCATGACCGATCTGATGATGCTGTTCATCGTCGAGAGCATGAGCAGGGTGAAGCGTCCGGTCTTCCATCGCTCCTTTGCGCAAGTTTTTGCAAATGAGGAGCGTCATTGGTCGAAGGAACTGCTGACGGTGACGCCGCTGGGGCTTTCCGTTCTGGCTGGAGAGCCAGACTGGCTGTCGCTGCATCCGCCCGTGCGTTGGCTCGGCGGCGTTCGCATCGATGGCGATGCGCCCGGCTGGCGTTGGAATGATGCCACGGCAACAATCGTGAAGCGATAATCGCCGCGGTGCGGCGATTGCTGAAGCGCTCTGCTGCAATGCGATGAAGAAACCCGCGAAATTCAATTGCGGATCGGCCTTCGCCGATCTGCCGCATCACTGCGATGGAATCGTTTTTTGTTTTCACAAATCTCCAGCGACTGTCCCCGGCATCGCTCCGAATTTCTTCAAACTTTATGGCGATTTGTTTCGCCAAATTTGCGCATCAAAAACCACGCCGGAATAACGCGTTGATTTTCTGAGATGGAAAATGATGTGCACTGCAGCGATCATAAAACTGACAATCAAAAGTAGTACGACTTGTGGGTAGGTCGTTTCAGAACGTCTTGTCCTTTGGATATCGCGTTCTCAAAATGCCTCACCGCTTGACAGTGACAAAAGCAAACAAGGGAGGGCGTGCAATGAATTCTGTGTCGTTCAGAACTCTTTCCACGTTTGGGAAATTGCCGTGCGCGCAATGCGGAATGACATTGATTGCGCCGGTCTGGTCCGAGTTTGTGGACGAGCAGCGGGTTCGTCACCTGTGGAGTTGTGACGATTGCAGCTATGAGTTCGAGACGCTGGTGTTCTTCTGCACGGGTGTCGATGCCCCGACAATTGTTCCACCGCTAATGGCGGCGTGAAACGATTGCGTCGACAAACGCCGAAAGATCGCCACCTTCAAACAGGTGCCCGGTGAGACCGGCAGCCTGGGCTGCAAGCAGGTCGCTGGTCTTGTCACCGATCATGAAACTGCCGGCCAGATCGACGGGCCATTTGCCGATGAGGTCGAGCAGCATGCCGGGTTTGGGCTTGCGCCAGTCGCTGTCGAGGCGATAGGCCGCGAGTGGCGCGTCCGGAAGAAAGGGACAGAAGCGGATATCGTCTATCCGCGCACCCTGTTCCGAGAGCGTTGCGCACATCCATTGGTGCAGCGTTTCGACATCGTTCTCCGTGAACATGCCGCGGGCGACGCCGGACTGATTCGAAACCACGAAAACGAAATAGCCGGCGTCGTTCAGTTGTCGCACGGCCTGAGCTGCGCCGGGCGTCCAGTGAAAGCGGTCGATCGTGCCGATATAGCCGTCGTCGCGGTTGAGCACGCCGTCACGATCGAGAAAAGCCGCAGGCTTGCGCGTGACGGCCATCGCCTATGCCTTCGGAAACAGCTCGTGTTCGACAAGGCCGCAGATCGCATGCGCGGCGGTGATGTGGATCTGCTGGATGATCGCGGTCTCGTCCGACGGCGCGACGAGGAGAAGGTCGCAAAGCGGCTGCATCGCCCGGCCACGGGTGCCGGTGAAACCGACGGTGACCAATCCGGCTTCGCGCGCGGCTTCCAGCGCCGCCACGACGTTGGGCGAACCGCCGGACGTCGTGATGCCGATGAAGACATCGCCCGCCCGGCCAAGTCCGCGCACCTGGCGCTCGAAGACGTGCTCATAGCCGTAGTCGTTGCCGATGGCGGTGAGCACCGAAGTGTCGGTGGTCAGCGCGATGGCGGGCAGGGGATTGCGTTCGAGCTTGAAGCGCGAGAGCAGCTCGGCGGCAATGTGCTGGGCATCGGCGGCGCTGCCGCCATTGCCGGCCAGCAACAGCTTGCCGCCGGCGCGCATCGACTCGGCAATGCGCTTCGCGATCGCGGCGACGGTGTGAATGAGAGCAGAATCCTGCTCAGCGCTCTGAGCTGCTTCTCTAGAGCGTCTAAAGTAACCGAGGATCTCGTCTTCTACGATCATGACAGGTTGGTACCGGCGGTAAGCTTGTGAGGCAAGGCGGCGCGGACAGCCTCGTGCACGCGGCCGACCTCGACCCCGCCGGTGCTGCGCTCCTTGATGTTCGTGAACTCGCCCGGCGGCTCGAGAATCGC
>JAEYVN010000289.1 GCA_023431725.1 Pseudomonadota bacterium | reverse complement strand
GGCATGTACAGCGTCGTGCATCCTAGATGCGGCAAATCGCGACTGCGAGGAAGCCCCTTCGGTCAGCGGTCATCTGGACGGCGTTCAAATACTTGAAATAAGGTTCCTCCAAGGGGAGGAAATAATGACAACAACTCGTATTGCTTTCGCGATCGGCTTTTCGCTTGCCGTTTCGCTGACATCTGCGGCGGCACAAGAGGGCTATCCCAAACGCAGTGTCCAGATCGTCAATCCCTATCCTGCCGGCAGCACGACCGACAATCTGGCGCGAGCTCTGGCGGAAGGATTGTCGTCGCGGCTCGGCCAGCAATTCGTCATTCTCAACCGGCCCGGTGCGGGTGGTGCACTTGGCACCGCTACGGTCGTGCGTGGCGAGGCGGATGGCCATACCTTGCTGTTCGCGCCAGCGTTGGTGGTGTCGTTGCTGCCGGTGCTGCGCAACGACACGGGGTATGAGCCGAACGCGCTGATACCGGTCTGTCAGACCTTCACCAATGCGATGGTGATTGCCGTACGCGACGAGTCTCCATTCCGGTCGCTCAAGGATCTGATCGACGCGACGAGGAAATCACCCGGAAGTGTGACCTATGGTCATCAGGGCCGCGGCACCATTCCGCACCTCGCCATGGAGCAATTCCTCCAAAGCGCCGGCTTGAAGATCCGCGACATTCCCTATCGGGGCGATCCGCCTGTCATCACCGATCTTCTCGGCGGACAGATCGATGTCGCCGCGCTGGTGATCGGCGTCGCCAACAATCCGAAGCTGCGCGTGCTTGGCGTGTTTGCCCCGGAACGCAATCCAACCATGCCGGATGTGCCGACGGTGAAGGAGCAGGGATTTGATGTCAGCCCCGGCAGCTTCGGCGGGTTGTTTGCGCCGCTCGATACGCCGAAGGACATTGTCGCGAAGTTGGCTGTCGCCTGCCAGGGCGCGGCCCATGATGCCACCTATGCCGTCGCTGCGAAACGTGCGGCCCAGCCGACGAAATATTTTGCAGATGCTGCCAGCTTTCAGAAGAATCTGGATGCCGACACCGCTGAGAAGAAGAAGGTGATCGAGGCGCTGGAACAAAAGCCGTGAGGGTTGCAGGAGCGCGCCGGGAGGGTGTCACGACGTTCGTGATCAGGCGCGCTCTGCGGCCGGTTTGCGGCCCAGCAGAATCTGACGGAGTACAGCGGCATCGTTGTGCTCCGTATCGCGCGCGGCATAAACGAGAGTCACGGGTCCCTGCCGCGCAAGCTGGCGCACGCCGTCGATCAGATCAGGGTGCTTTTTAAGTTCGCTAGCGTAGCGCCGTTGAAACTCGGCCCATCGGTCGAGATCGTGATTAAACCATTGCCGCAGTTCGTCGCTCGGCGCGATATCCTTGAGCCATTGATCGAGCGCCGCATTCTCCTTCTTCACGCCGCGCGGCCATAACCGGTCCACCAGGATGCGTTTCCCGTCATCCCTGGCGGGTGGATCATAAGCGCGCTTCAATCGGATATGGGCTGCCGGAATTCTGCCGCTCATGATTGCGCCTCGCGGGTCGGGCGGTTTCCAACACGAGCAATGTAGGTTGGCCGGCAGGGAATTCTATTGCGACATGCGGCAGACATCTGCCGCCGGCGCTTATTGCTTGAATTCGGGCAGGCGATTGAGGATGTCGGCGATCGGATCGACGGTCCAGGCCTGGGTGACATAGTCGCGATGCGAATCCTCTGGATGGCCCGCAATGAAGACCACGCTGCCGGGCTTCAGATCACCGTCCAGTGACATCGTGTACGGGATTTTCCTTTCAGCCAGATCGCGCTGGAGTGCGATGTTGCGTGCGCGTGTCGATCCGAGATAGCCGCTGATGAAGAAGCCACGGCGGTTATTGACGATCCAGTCCGCGAAGCGATCGGTTTCGCCGTAAAGGGAATCCATGAGAACGATGCCGCGCAGCCGGTTCTTGATATCGCCGAGCCGCATCGCCCAGGCGGTCGGCACGAAGCCGCCGCTGTAACTGATGAAGATCAACGGCATCTTGAAGAAGGTGCGCGCGGTCCGCGGTTGCCCCAGCATGATGGCGAGTTGCTCGCTGGCTTCGCTCAGGAATTCATCGAAGAAGCCCGGCTCCCAGAAAGCGCCGGGCGCGGAATCGGCCGCATCGACGGCAAACTGCGGCGCGACGATAACGGCATTGGCATCCGAGCGCGTGATCTGCTCCGCGACTTTCTGCCGGTCGCGCACATCGCGCTCGATCCTGGCGCCGTGGCCATGGAAGAACACCACCATGACCGCAGGCTTCCTGATGTCGAAGCCTTTCGGAATATGCAGCAGCACGCGCGGATCGGTATAGGTCTCGTTCTCCCAATAGACGTGTCCCCGTGCCCCGCGCCGGCCAAAACGGCCATCATAGAAGACATCGAAGAACGGCTTGCCGGTGGAGGGATTTTTTCCGTCATAGGGGAACGGCGCCGACTCGAGTTCCATCACCTCGGTCTTGCCGGGAAAGCTCGAGAGTCGCGGACGCGGCACGCGTACCACCGGCCGCGGCCGCGGCAGCGGGATCGCGACCTGTTCGGTCTCTGTTGCATGCACTGTCGTGACGATGCCGCGATCCATCGCCACACTGGCCATGGAAATCAGAACCCCGGCAATCAATCCTGTCAATGCGTTCAGGCCCGCGGCTCGCACGCATGCTCCAAGGCTAAAATATGAGCTCCCGATTCCAGAATGTACCCTTGTGCGGGACCGGCATGGGCTCAATGCTGGACGAATCGAATCAAACGCGGCACCCCCTAAGATTGAATCACGACCGGAAAATGGTCACGACCACGAGATGGTAAATCGCGGGCTTTCAGGCAATTTTCTGCGGTATGGCCCCGATCCGGCCCCATATTTCGCTATTTGCTCGTCACCCGGACGCCATTCCTTCATAGGTTCCCCAGCCCCCATGCTTCAGCACGTTACGCCCAAAACCATCGTTCTGGCTGCCGGTCTGCTGCTGTCTGCAGTCTCCGGCGCGGTCGCGTCGGAGAAGGCCAGCGTCAATGACACCGCCCGCTATCTCGCGGGGATGGCTCCGGCTCAGACCTCGCCGCTGGCGCCATTGGCGAAAGAGCCGATGTGGCAGCAGCATGCACGGTCGCTCGATCATTCGTGGAAGGAACTGGAGACGCGGCGGCTGACCAAGATCCGTGCGTGGTCGGCGGAGAACCTGAAGGACCGGCGCGGAACGCTCTACTACATGTTCAGCGGCCCGGATTTCCTCTACGCCAACGCATTCTATCCGCAGGCGTCGACCTATCTGCTCAGCGGTCTGGAGCCGGTCGGCCGCGTGCCGCAGGTCGGCGATCGGACACGCCATGCATTGAGCAACCTGCGCTCGTCGATGAGTTCGTCGATCTCGCTCAGTTTCTTCATCACCAAGAATATGAAGAACCAGTTGCGCGAAACCGAATTGTCCGGGACCTTGCCGATCCTGCTGGTTTACGCTGCGCGCTCGGGCAAGACGATCAAGGAGGTCAGCCTTGTGTCTCTGGACACCGAAGGCAACATCTCAACGATTGAAGGCAACGCGCCGCAAAAGGGCATTCAGGGTGCCAGGATCACCTTCACCAGCGGCGAGAATGCGCCGCAGCAGACGCTGTATTATTTCAGCACCGATGTTTCCAATCCTGGCGTCAAATCGTCAGGCTTCCTGAAATTTGCGGACACGCTCGGCGCCGGCGACGGGATGTTCAAGAGCGCATCCTATCTGCCGCACAGCGGATCGTTCTCGGATGTTCGGGATTTCGTCCTGCGAAAGAGTCAGCACGTCGTGCAGGACGATTCCGGAATTCCGGTTGCGTATTTCAAGCCGGAGCAATGGCAGCTGATCCCGTTCGGCCGCTATCTCGGACCGATTGCGATCTTCCCGGGCCGCAACCAGCCGAAGCTGGCAGACATTTACAAGAAGGGCCCGGCCAAGCCGCTTGATTTCGGCATGGGCTATCGCTGGCGGCCGAATGAATCCAACGTATTGCTGGCGGTGCGCAAGGATGTCAGCGCGAGCCAATAGCGCTTGACGCATATTGTTCGAACACGGGCCAGAGCCCTCTAGACCAGGTTGGCTGACAGCGCCATGATCCCCGCGCAAGTAACGCGAGGTTTGAATGACGCATCTCATACGTCAGATGGGCTATGTTGTGATTGCGACGCCGGACCCGGACGGTTCGGCGCGCGATCTGGCGGCGATTACCGGTGTGCGCACGACACATGCCGCGCCCGATGAAGTCTATGTTTCCTCCAATGCCCGGTTCTGCGAGGTTGCCTATCTCCGCCATGAGCGGAGCGGCATTCGCGCGGTGGGGCTCGAAGCGATGGACGAGGCGGCGGTCGATGAAATCCATCAGCGCGCCAAATCCGATGGTTTGACGATCCTGGCCGATACGCCGTCGATTTCGGGCGTCAAACGCGCCGTGCGGTTTGCGACGCCATTCGGCCCGATCATCGAAGTGCATACGCCGGTGGAAAGACAGGATGTCGCTCCGACGATTGCCAATGGTCAGCGGGTGCGGCGCCTCGAGCATGTCAACATGCGGGCAACCGACCCCCGCGCGTTCCACGATCTCGTGACCGGCACGCTCGGCATGAAATTGTCGGATCGCACGACCAACTATGAACGCGCCTGGTATCGCGCCGCCGACGGCTTTCACCATACATTTGCGGCCGGGCCCGGCAACGGACTGCATCACTATGCTTTCGATGCGCATGCGCTGCATGATCTGGCCGGTGTCGCCGATGCGCTGGCGAGCAAGGACCGCACGCTTCTGTGGGGCCTTGGCCGGCATGGGCCGGGCAATAATCTGTTTTCCTACTATCTTGATCCGAACAATTGCGTTGTCGAAGTGTCATTCGGCCTCGAACGTATCGATAACGACGACCTCTATGAGCCAGGCAATTGGGCGTTCGATTCAGCGAGCAATGTGCTCGATCGCTGGGGATCGAAGCCGCCGGAGGCCTATGGTCAGGCGATCACGCCGTTTGTGGCCTGACGCAAGCGGAGGGCTCACAGGCCGAGCGTCTTTTCTGCCCAATGCAACACCCGATCGCTGTTCAGGAGAGAGATGACGCCCGGCTCCATCGTCGCGGGCCGATCATGTTGAAGCACGGCCGTTGCGACGATCGCATCGCAACGGTCATTGAACGCGACCGATAAGGCCGATTTTCCTGATCGGTTGTCGCCGCCGATTTCATAGCCGCGGCTTCGGCCTTTCATCCAGGCAACGGCGATCGGCTTGCCGGTGCCGGCTGCTCGCAGGTGATTGCCGATGAGATGAAAGTCGGTCAGCCGGTCGAGTTCGTCATCGTCTGCAACGCCAGTGGTGCAGTTGCAAAAGCCGATCTTGGCCCGGACGTAGACCCTGACCTCGGCGCCGCAATCGGCCGCCTGACATCGGAAGGCTTTGCCGCGGCCCCATTCATCCAGCGGGAATGGCCACGCGATCTCCGCCCAGACCGGCTGCGGAGCGTTTGCGGCACCCGTTGGGCGCGCGGCGCTGTCACGGAGAGTCGAAGCGCTCCCCGACAGGAAAAGCGCGCCGGCCCCTCCACCGAAGACAAAGGCGGCGAGGGCAGCGACCGTCGTTGTGGTCTTCATGACGTCAGCAACACGCCAATTGAG
>JAEYVN010000264.1 GCA_023431725.1 Pseudomonadota bacterium | reverse complement strand
GGCATTCAGGCGTTCGAGCCGGTACTGATCGAGGGCAAGGCGATCCAGCTGCACCCGCTGGTCTGCGCCGCCTTCAACGCCGACTTCGACGGCGACCAGATGGCCGTGCACGTTCCGCTGTCGCTCGAAGCGCAGCTGGAAGCGCGCGTCCTGATGATGTCGACCAACAACATCCTGCATCCGGCGAACGGCCAGCCGATCATCGTGCCGTCGCAGGATATCGTGCTCGGTCTCTACTATCTCTCGCTGATGCGTGAGGGCGAGCCGGGACAGGGCAAGGTGTTCGGCACCATCGCCGACATCGAGCATGCGCTGTCGCAGAAGGTCATCACCCTTCACACCAAGATCAAGTATCGCTGGAACGGCATCGGGCCGGACGGCGAGCCGATGCAGAAAATCTACGAGACGACGCCGGGTCGCGTTCTGCTCGGTCAGGTTCTGCCGAAGAGCAGGATCGTCACGTTCGACGTCGTCAACAAGCTGATGACCAAGCGTGAAATCTCGAACATGATCGACACCGTCTACCGTCACTGCGGTCAGAAGGACACGGTCATCTTCTGCGATCGCATCATGGCGCTCGGCTTCCATCATGCCTTCAAGGCCGGCATCTCGTTCGGCAAGGACGACATGGTCGTGCCCGCGGCGAAGTGGAAGATCGTCGACAAGACGCGCGAAGAGGCCAAGGACTTCGAGCAGCAATACAACGACGGCCTGATCACCCAGGGTGAGAAGTACAACAAGGTCGTCGACGCCTGGTCGAAGTGCACCGAGGCCATCGCGGCCGAGATGATGACCGAGATCTCGACGACCAAGAAGGACCCCGAGTCCGGTCGCGAAATGCAGATCAATTCGATCTACATGATGGCCCACTCGGGTGCCCGTGGTTCGCCCGCGCAGATGCGTCAGCTCGCCGGTATGCGCGGACTGATGGCCAAGCCGGACGGCTCGATCATCGAGACGCCGATCGTCTCGAACTTCAAGGAAGGCCTGACCGTGATGGAGTACTTCAACTCCACCCACGGAGCCCGTAAGGGTCTCGCCGACACCGCCTTGAAGACGGCGAACTCCGGTTACCTGACCCGCCGTCTCGTCGACGTGGCGCAGGACTGCATCATCACGTCGTTCGATTGCGGTACTGAATCCGGCATCAAGGTGCGTGCGATCATCGACGCCGGCACGGTCGTCGCCTCGCTCGGCATCCGTATCCTGGGCCGCACGACGGCCGAGGACGTGAAGGATCCGGCGACCGGCGAAGTGATCGTGACCAATGGCACGCTGCTTGGCGAAGCCGAGGTCGAGAAGATCACCCGGGCGAATGTGCAGGAAGTGCGCATCCGTTCGGTGCTGACCTGCGAATCCAAGGCCGGTGTTTGCGCGGCTTGCTACGGGCGCGACCTTGCCCGCGGCACACCCGTCAACATGGGCGATGCGGTTGGCGTCATCGCGGCACAGTCGATCGGTGAGCCGGGCACCCAGCTCACGATGCGTACGTTCCACATCGGCGGCGCGGCGCAGATCAACGAGCAGTCGTTCATCGAGTCGAATTTCGATGGCACGGTCAAACTGAAGTCGAAAGACAAGCAGGTGAACGCCGTCATCAAGAATTCGGAAGGCGCACTGATCGTGATGAGCCGCAACGTCACGCTCGCGGTTGTCGATCCCGACGGCACCGAGCGGGCGACCCATCGTCTGCCTTACGGTTCGCGTCTGCGGGTCAATGAAGGCGACGCGGTGAAGCGCGGTCAGCGTCTGGCGGAATGGGATCCGTACACCCGTCCGATCATCACCGAAGTGGACGGCTTCGCCGAACTGGAAGATCTGGTCGAAGGCCAGTCGGTTGCGGAAACGCAGGACGAATCCACCGGCATCACCAAGCGCGTGGTGACGGATTGGCGGACCTCCCAGCGTGCCGCGGACCTGCGTCCGGCGATCGCGATCAAGGACAAGGACGGCAAGATCCTCAAGCTCGCCCGTGGCGGCGACGCGCGCTATCCGCTGGCGATCGACGCGGTTCTGTCGGTCGACCAGGGTGCGCAGGTCTATGCGGGTGACGTCATTGCCCGTATCCCGACCGAAAGCGCCAAGACCCGCGACATTACCGGCGGTCTGCCGCGTGTTGCGGAATTGTTCGAAGCACGTCGTCCGAAGGAAGCGGCCGTCATCGCCGAGATCTCCGGCACGATCCGCTTCGGCCGCGACTACAAGAACAAGCGTCGCATTTCGATCGAGCCGGTCGAAAGTGATGTGGAGGCCGTCGAGTATCTGATCCCGAAGGGCAAGCACATCCATCTGCAGGACGGTGACATCGTCGAGAAGGGCGATTCCATCGTCGAAGGAAATCCGGCACCGCACGACATTCTGGCGATCAAGGGCGTCGAGGAACTCGCCGCTTACCTGGTCAACGAAATCCAGGAGGTCTATCGGTTGCAGGGCGTGGGCATCAACGACAAGCACATCGAAGTGATTGTCCGTCAGATGCTGCAGAAGGTGGAGATCGACGACGCGGGCGAAACCGACCTGATCCAGGGCGAGCAGCTCGACCGCGTCGAGATGGACGAGATCAACGTCAAGGCCGTCGAGCAGGGCAAGAAGCCGGCGACCGGTACTCCGGTTCTGCTCGGCATCACCAAGGCCTCGCTGCAGACGCGTTCCTTCATCTCGGCGGCGTCGTTCCAGGAAACCACGCGCGTGCTCACCGAAGCTGCCGTTGGCGGCAAGGCGGACACGCTGGATGGTCTCAAGGAAAACGTCATCGTTGGCCGCCTGATCCCGGCGGGCACCGGTGCGATGATGACCACCCTGCGCGAAATCGCCACCAAGCGCGACTCGCTCATTCTCGACGAGCGCGAGAAGGAAACGAAGCCGGCCGAAGCGCCGGCAGCGTTGCCGGCCGCGGAATAAGTCTTCCGCCGCTCATCCAAACACGAAAGCCGCCCAACTCCGGTTGGGCGGCTTTTTTGTCCTGAAAGCGGGCCGTGGCTCTCGGCAGCGAGTCGTCAGCAGCGTCGGCGCTGCGAGCCTCGTTCACGGCAGCGCCATGGCCTCTCGCACAAAACCGAGCAGCGTGTCGGGATTGAATGGCTTGCGCAGGAACGCGTAGCAGCCTTGAGCGGCCGCGCGGCGCTCGAGCCGTTCATCGGTTAGCGCGGTGATCACAATCACCGGGACCGGCGAAGGCAAGATCTCGCGGAGCCGGGTCAGCAGACCGAGGCCGTCGAGCTTGCCCATCTGAATATCGGTGATGACCAGGTCACTCGTTGTCAGCGCGTCGGAGTCCATGAAATGCTCGCAGCTGTCGAACGCCATCGATTGACAGCCGACCGAATCCAGCAGGTCGGTCAGCGAAGCCCGCATCGCGGCGTCGTCATCGACGACGCTGACCATCGGCTTCTTCCGCAAATGTGAAGACACAATGGTTTCCATGTTAGATGCCCAACGAATCTGCGAGACGGGTTAGTTCGACGAGGGATCGTACCCCCAGCTTCCGCATGGCACTCGAGCGATGAAGCTTGACCGTCACCTCGCTGATCGAAAGCTCGTGGGCGATCTGCTTGTTGAGCCGGCCTTTAACGACGTGACCGATGACCTCTCGCTCGCGCGGCGACAGGCCGGCGAAGCGCTGCAGCGCATCCTCGCGGCGCTCGATGAGCGGCGCCCGGCGACGGCACTCTTCGACGGCGAGGGCGACTGCGTCGAGCAGATCCTGTTCCCGGAATGGCTTCTGTATGAAGTCGATCGCGCCCGCCTTCATCCCGCGAACGCTCATCGGCACGTCGCCATGTCCGGTGACGAGAATCACCGGCACGGTGCGGCCTTTGCGCGCCAGCTGCTCCTGAAAATCAAGACCGTTCACGCCGGGCATTCGAACGTCCAGAATCAGGCAATGCGCATGGTCCGCCTGTTCGGCCGCGAGAAGTTCGCTGGCGCTGGCAAAGCTCGCCACGTCGTAGCCGACCGACGCGAGGAGATCTTCGAGGGCATTTCGCACCCCTGGGTCATCGTCGACGACGTGGACCAGCGGCCTTTGGGTCGCGTTCGTAGGCTCAATCATGATCCTGGATCTCCGCAGGGAGAAGGAGGTGGAATACCGCTCCGCCACCGTCTCTCGGTTCGGCCTGGAGCGTCCCGCCGTTGGCGATTGCGATTTTCCTGGAGATCGACAGTCCTAATCCCATGCCTTCCTGTTTCGTCGTGTAAAGCGGCTGGAACAGCAGTTCGGCTTCATCCGGATTGAAGCCGGTTCCGGTATCGGCCACGCGTAGCGAAAGCATCGGACCTTGGCGGCCTGTCGAGATGGCAAGCACGCGTCGTATTTGGCTGGCGCGCATCGCCTCAATTGCGTTGCGCGCCAGGTTCATCAGAATCTGCTGGATCTGAACGGGATTGCCGAGCGCCAGCGGCAAATCCTTCTCGAAGTCGGTTTTGAGCAGCACGTTCTCCCGGGCCAGCTCGGACATGATCAGCGAACACACGTCCCGCGTTGCGCCATTGAAATCGAAAGCAATCGGCTTAGCCGAGACATTGCGGATGAGGGATTTCAGGCCGCTGATGATGGCCGCAGCGCGCTGCCCCTCCTCGACGACCCGCTCCAGCGACGCGAGCGCGCGGTCGATGCGATCGGGACCGGCGTTCAGCCAACGGCGGCATGCCGAGGCGCTGGTGGCGACCGCGGCGAGTGGTTGATTGATCTCGTGGATGATCGAGCCGGCGAGTTCTCCCATCGAAGCAAGACGCAAGGCGGCCGCCAGATCAGCCTCCATGGCGCGCTGTGCCTGCTCGGCGGCGCGCCGTTCGGTCACGTCGGTCAGGACGCCGAAATAGGTCAGCTCACCCTTGGATGCGGGATCCGGCTCGCCGTCGCAGCGGATCTGCTTCGTTCCACCGCCGTCGAGGACGATGCGGTATTCGAACCGCAACTCCTGGCCTTTGGTGAGTGCATCATAGAATTGCTGTTCGATGCGGGAGCGGTCATCCGGATGCAGTTTGACGAGCCACTCGTCGACTGTGCACCCACGGGTACCGGGCGGGAAGTGGAACATCTTAAACACTTCCTCCGTCCCGGTTATTGCGCCGGTCACCGTGTTGTAACGAAAATTGCCACACTTGCCGACCTGCTGATGCTGGATCATCGCAGCGAGAGTCTCGCGCAGCTCTTCCTCCGCGGCCTCGCGAGCGAGCCTTGTCTTTTCCAACTCGTCGCGCAACTCGGCCACAGTGCGCTCAATCGCGTCGTCCTCGGGCCCACGTCCGAAGTCGTTCAATGCCCGCTGCTGACCGTCCATACCCGCTCGCCCGTACCATCGGTTGTATCGCGGGAGATTAACATCCGACTGCATTTTGCCCAGTGGCAACGGCGGCATAGGCCAGTGCACGATCGCATCCCATTGTCGCAGTCTCCGGGCGCGCCGCAACTCATCCTCGGGGATAGGGTGGCCTATCCGCCCGCATGAACGACCCGCCGCGCGCCACAACGACTGGTTGAAAATTTATGCGCGGGTGCGTAAAGGGGAGGGAACGCGGGCGGTGCGATGCTCAGTTTCTCGACCGACGATATTCCAGAGAACGAGCGCTTCACGCATTGGCGGGAAGTGCGCGCGAAGAATGTTTTCGGCGTCAGCATCGATCTGGACAAAGGACAGCAGGCGCGATTCAACGGCCGGTGTTCCGCGCTGTCGGTCGGGGGCGCTGCGCTGGTGGAGATGCATGCATCGTCCTATCGGGTGGCGCGGACCGAACAGGATATCGAGCGTTCGCCGGGCGACGCCCTGTGCATCTATCAGCAGCTCGACGGCGGCGGCTGGTTCGAGGCCGGCGGCAGCGAATTCATCGTGTCGGCCGGTTCTATCGCAACCAGTCATTCCGACAGGCCTTACAAGACCACGCCGACGACCGATGCGGGCTTTCACTTGCGTCTGGTGAAAATTCCCTTCGCGCGTTGCAAGGCGCTGATCGAACGCGAACAGGATCTGTCGGCCCGGCCGCTGCTTGTCGCGCCCGGCTTGACCCAATTATTCGCGGATTACTTCGCGTCCTTTGTCGAACAAGCGCCGCACCTGCATGGTGCCGGTGCGGAGGCCGCGGTGCAGACCCTGGCCCAACTGGCCATTGTTGCGCGCGGTATGGCTGCGCCTCAGGAACTGCGGAGCAGGAACGCCATTCGCGTCGGTCTGCTGCAGCGTGCCAAGCAGGAGATCGAAAACAATATCGATCGCCCCGATCTGTCGCCGGCAATGACGGCGGCGCTGCTCGGCATTTCTGTCCGTCAGTTGCATCTGTTGTTCGAGCCGACCGGGACGACCCATGCGCGATACGTGCTGTCGCGCCGACTTGAACATGCACGGCTGTTGCTCAGTCAGCTGCCGCCCCGCGCCGTCGCGGACATCGCTTTTGCATGCGGCTTCGATGGACTTTCGACGTTCTATCGCGCCTTTCGTTCGGCCTTCGGCATGTCGCCGGCAGATTTCCGACAGCTGCAAAAGTAATAGTTATTCATTTTTGTCGTGATGGACGTCGATGCGGCTGCTCCGGCTGCGTCGCCGTTATCGGTTTGTTATTCCAATCTGCAAACAAACGAGCAGCGAACCTGTGCAATCCCGGATATTTGCGCGCATTGGGATAGACTTTGCGCGCAGTGAGACGACAGCCACCTTTGAATTTGGCACACAACACGCGCCAAACGGCGCCCGGATGCACAAGCTCCGGTGTGTTGGAGCTTCTGAAGGAGCGGATCGATGAAGTGTCTTTTTACATTCGCTGCAGTCGCGTTCGTCACCATCGCGATACAGCATCCGGCATTTGCCCAGCAAAATGCTGACGATGTGAAGTGGATCAGGGAATGCGTTGACGACAATAAGGACGAGGGCCAGACCGCGCCCGTTATCCTTGGCTATTGCACGTGCATGAACAACCGTATGTCTTCGAATGAAACGCGGTCGATCACGCAGTGGGAGAAGTCAAACCCGCGAGCGGTCGAGTCTTGCGCACGCGAAGCAGGCTGGAAAGGCCGATAAACACTGCTTTCTTTGCGGTGTCGCATCGTCCGCAGAGTTGGATTTCATGTACCTGGCGTTACGGTCATTCGTTCACGAGGACTTCACAGGATTGTGGCCCCACGTTTCGGCACAATCGAAGTTTGTGACTGGTAAACGAAAGCGAATTGTACTTTCATACTCATGTGAAAGTGCGTGCCGAATGACCATCCAGAAAATTGGCATTCGTTACCGCGCGCATCGAGGCGACAAGGTGAGGGGGCTATCTAGGCGTCGTTGTTTGTTTTTCATCACGAAAAAATTTTCACTTCTTTCCGGGCAACGGGATGCGCACTTATGCGCTCTTCGTTGCCCACCCTCGCAGAATGATTGGTGTGCAGAAGGCTTCGTGCCGCGTTTCGCACGACGTGAAGTGTTGCAAGATGTGACGTTTCGCAAGATGTGATGTT
>JAEYVN010000189.1 GCA_023431725.1 Pseudomonadota bacterium | reverse complement strand
GCACCGAAGCGCTGCAGGATTTCTACGAGCGCTATCAGGGCGACCCGCTGGTGATCGACAAGTGGTTCACCTTGCAGGCCATGATCCCCGAAAGCGGCACGCTCGATCGGGTCCGCTCGCTCACATCCCATCCGGCGTTCTCACTGAACAACCCCAACCGGGTGCGGTCGCTGATTGGAGCCTTTGCGCACGGCAATGCGACGCAGTTCAACCGCGCCGATGGCCAGGGCTATGACTTTGTCGCCGACACCGTGCTGACGCTCGATACCAAGAACCCGCAGGTTGCATCACGTCTGGTCACTTCGTTTCGGTCCTGGCGCGCGCTGGAAGGTGAGAGGCGCGCAAAAGCGCAGGCCGCGTTGCGCCGCATCGCAGATGCATCGACACTGTCGGCGGACGTCAACGACATTGTCAGCCGCGCGTTGAGCGACGCATAACGTCCGTTCCGGCCTTGGCAATGTCAAAGCCGGAACGCTCGCGTGGAGGCGTTGTCTTCACGCGAGACGGCGCCCCTCTCACTGAAAGATGCGCCGGAGAACAGGAAGCCGGAAAAACAGCAGTCTGTTAGTAATTTTTTTAGGTTCTTGACTCTCCGGACTCTCGACAAATCACCCCGCATCGATTCTTATGATCACGATTCGGGACGAGATGCGGCACATCCTCCCGGTCAGGGTTGCGTCAGGCGACAATCCGACACGGGGGCAATACACATGGCGCGCGCCGAGGCAGCGCACGCGTCTGCGCAGACTGATTCCATCAAGGGATTGGCGCAGTCGATCGCGAAACCAGCCTATAGACGACTTCTCACCGCAGAGCCCGCTCTGCGGCGCGCGGTTCCAGCACTCATCATCGCTTTCCTGCTGACCATCGCGGTCGGTGCATTCGTACAGGTGCTCGATCATCGTCGCAGCGCTTTGGCGGATGCAGCGAAGGATATCGAGACGATTGCAGAGGTCATGTCGCAGCGTCTCGAGCGGCCTCGCAACAATGATCGCGCCACCGCCTGGCGGCGCGCACAACAGGAACTCGATCAGGCACGCACCCCGCGCACGACTGTAGCGGGACGCCAGATCATCGTGACCGCGCCCGACGGCATGATCATCGCGGCCGCCCCCAATGGTGCCGGGATGACCGGCCGCCGCCTGAGCGATGTCATGGGCAATGCGGACCCGCTCACCATCTTCGGCGAAAAGGCCGGCGTCATGGACGTCACTCTGCCCGACGGCAAGCCCGCACTCGCAACAGTGCGCACGCTTGAAGAACCGCTCGGCCAGATCGCCGTCTACCAGCGCCGCTCGGATGCGCTCGCGGCCTGGCGCTCGGATACGGCTCTGACTGTCACGCTGTCCGCCACCACCGGCTTCGTCCTTCTGATCCTCGGCTTCGCTTTTCACTGGCAGGCGACCCGGGCCCGTGAAGCCGATCTGATCTATGACACCGTCCGCAGCCGCATCGACACGGCGCTCAATCGCGGCCGCTGCGGCCTGTGGGATTGGGATCTCGCGCGCGGTCGCATCTTCTGGTCGCACTCGATGTTCGCCATTCTCGGCCTTGAAGCCCGCGACGAACTGATGACCTTCGGCGAGATCAACAAATACGTTCATCCCGACGATATCGATCTCTACGATCTCGCGACCCAGGTCGCCGACGCACGCCTCAACGCGATCGACCACGATTTCCGGATGCTGCATGCCAATGGCGGATGGGTATGGCTGCGTGTGCGCTGCGAGATCGTCCGTCAGCACGGCGAACCCGGCCTGCATCTGATCGGCATCGCGGTCGATGTCACCGAGCAGAAAAACCTCGTCGAAAAAACCACCGCCGCCGACATGCGCCTGCGCGACGCCATCGAGACCATCCCGGAAGCCTTCGTGTTGTGGGATTCCGACAACCGGCTCGTGCTCTGCAATTCGAACTTCCAGGAACTGCACCGATTGCCGGACGATATCGTCCAGCCCGGTGCGCCCTTTGAAGCGATCGCCGCAGCCGGCCAGACCCATTTGAACATCGGCAAGGTCGCCAATGTCGGACCGGAATTGCCCGGTGCCCGCACCTTCGAAGCACAGCTCGACAGCCGCAACTGGCTGTTCAGCGAACGCCGCACCAAGGACGGCGGCTATGTCTCCGTTGGCACCAACATCACCAGCCTGAAGCAGCAGGAACGCAGGCTGAAGAACAGCGAGACCCGCCTGCTCGCAACCATTGAAGACCTGCGCCAGTCAAAGCAGCAGCTTGAAGACCTGGCCGAGAAATATGCAGCCGAGAAAACCCGCGCCGAGGAAGCCAATCAGGCCAAGTCGAAATTCCTCGCCAACATGAGCCACGAGTTGCGCACGCCGCTCAACGCCATCATTGGTTTTTCCGAAATCATGGAAAAGGGCATGTTCGGCAAGCTGGGCGCCGACAAATATCACGAGTATTGCCGCGACATTCACCAGAGCGGCCAATATCTGCTCGACGTCATCAACGACGTGCTCGACATGTCGAAGATCGAAGCCGGCCGCATGAAGCTTGAACCCGAGACCCTCGTTCTCGATGACATCCTGGCCGACGCCATGCGCGTGGTTTCGACCCGCGGCGAAGAAAAGCACCTGACCCTGTCGTCGAAAATCTCTCCGGACA
>JAEYVN010000117.1 GCA_023431725.1 Pseudomonadota bacterium | reverse complement strand
ACCGCCCGCACCAGCGCCTCGACGCGCTTCAGCGGCCAGCCCCTGCTCAGCGCCTGATCGATGGCCGGATCCAGCTGGCGCTGCTCGGCGACCACACCGCGGACGATATCGCGAAAGAAGGCGGCTTCGGCCGGCAGATACTTGTCGCCTTCGACCTCGTTCCCAAGCCAATGGCTCTCGAATTCTGCCAGGATGTCGTTCAGGTCCGTGCCGGCGATATCCATCTGATACAGCGCCTGCACGGCAGCCAAGCGCGCCGCACCACGCCGATTGGCCTTGCGGTCTTCCTTCGGTGTGTTCTGGCGCTCAGCCGAACGCTCACCCTTGTCCGCGCCGTTCATCGTTTCGCTTTCGTCAGGCTGCGTTTGATGTCGATGAGTGTCAGCGCGGCTCGGGCGGATTCGCCGCCCTTGTTGCCTTCGCTGATCCGGGCCCGCGCCCAAGCCTGACCTTCGGTATCGACCGTCAGGATACCATTGCCGATCGGAAGTTTGCGCGCGATCGATACATCCATGAGACCGCGAGCGGATTGCTCGGAGACGATCTCGAAATGAAGGGTATCGCCACGAATGACGCAACCGAGTGCGACCGCCCCGTCATACGGCTCCTTACGCTCTGCGGCGGCATCCAGCCCAATCGCCAACGCCGTCGGAATCTCCAGCGCACCGGGAACGGTGATGCAATCGTGGGTCGCGCCGGCTTCATCCAATGCGCCGACCACGCCAGCCAGCAACTCGTCGGCAATATCCTCGTAATAGCGCGCTTCAACGATCAAAATTCGCACGCGCTTGAGACTTGCGCTCGGCGTATCCGATTTCGCCTGCCGTGGTCCTGCCATTGCAATCTCCGGGCGCAACCATCGGGCGCCTCATCATCCGTTCGAGTGACTAACTACACGCTGCGACCGGCCGCAAGATCGATGTCAGCGCGTTTCCATCAGGCGCGCCGCATAGCGCGCCATCACGTCGATCTCAAGGTTGATCGACACATCTTTTTGCCAGCTGCCAATGGTCGTGACCTGCAACGTGTGCGGGATCACAAGCACAGAGAACTCGTGGCCATCGACCTCGTTGACCGTCAGCGATACGCCATCCAGAGCCACGGAGCCCTTCTTGGCGATGAACCGTGACAACTCGTTGGGAGCCGAGAGTCGGAAGCGTGCCTGATCGGTCAGGTCTTGGCGCTCCAGTACCGTCGCCAATCCATCCACATGGCCACTCACCAGATGACCGCCCAGCTCATCACCAATTTTCAGAGAGCGCTCGAGATTGATCCTGGTTCCCGCCTGCCAGGAACGGACGCTGGTTAACGAAATGGTTTCAGCTGCCGCATCCACCGCGAACCAGGTACGCTCGCCGGTCAGGCCTGTCTCGACCACTGTCAGGCAGACGCCGGAACATGCGATCGATGCACCCAGCGCGATGCCATCGCGGTCGTAGCTGCAGGCGATGACAAAGCGGCGCAGATCGCCGGCAAGGTCGCGAACCTCCGTAATCTCGCCGATATCGGTGACGATGCCAGTGAACATTAGCTTTGCTCGTAGAAATTCAGGATATCCGCACCGACGGTCGCGGTGTGTGACAGACGCAGATGGGCCGAAGACGTCAGCGCGTCAAGCGAAAGACCATCGAGCGGATCGATGCCATCCATGCCAATGGTGATCGGACCACGAAGCAGCACGGCCTCATCCACAAGGTTCGCCTTGATGAAGGACGCCGCCACGCGCGGACCTCCCTCCACCATCAGACGTGTGATGCCCTTGTTCGCAAGAGACTGCAGGACATGAGACAAATCGAGCGTGCCGCCCTGCTCAACTCGGACGCGCTGAACCTGCACGCCGTGTTGGGTCAGCGCAGTCTCGCGATCCAATGGCGCGTCCAGGCCACAAAAGACCCAGACCGGGACATCACGCGCGGTGCGGACCAGCTTGGATGAGATCGGCGTTCGCAACGCTTGATCGAGGACGATCCGCACAGGTGATTGCGCCAGCATGCCCGGCAAACGACAGGTCAATTCGGAATCATCCGCCAGCACGGTGCCGATGCCGACAAGGATCGCATCATGCATCGCGCGCATCAGGTGCACGCGGGCGCGCGTGTCTTCTCCCGTAATCTGGATGGGCCTCCGGCCGGCCAATGCAGCCTTGCCATCGGCAGACACCGCAAACTTCAACGTGACATGCGGACGGCCATCAACGATGCGGCGAATATGCCCGGCATGTGCCCGTTGGGCTTCGACAGCCCAAACACCAATTGTCACCGCGATGCCGGCGTCACAAAGCATGGCGTGACCGCGACCGGCCACCTGTGGATTGGGATCCTCGATCGCCGAGACGACCCGCGCAAGACCCGCAGCGATGATCGCAGCGGCACAAGGCGGCGTTTTGCCGTGATGCGAGCAAGGCTCCAGCGTGGCGTAGAGCGTTGCGTCTTTCGCCGCCTCACCAGCCTGCAGGATCGCCTGTGTTTCGGCGTGCGGCCGTCCCCCCGGCTGAGTCCAGCCACGGCCGATGACGATGCCGTCCTTGACGATGACCGCTCCCACAGCAGGATTTGGCCAGGTATTTCCGAGACCGCGGCGCCCGAGCGTCAGGGCAAGCCGCATGAAGCGACGATCGTCGGCGCGAGACACCGAGGCAATATCGTAGGCCGCAGCTTTCACTTGCGCTGCGGCACCGCCGCCTTCAGATCCTCGTCTTCAGTCGACAATTGCTTGAGCGCATCCTCGAAGTCCTTGGCTTCGCGGAAGTTCTTATAGACCGAAGCAAAACGCACATAGGCGATGTCGTCGAGCTCGCGCAGATGCGTCATGATGTTTTCGCCGATGGTGTCGGTCGTGATCTCGCTTTCGCCGAGGCTTTCCAGTTCACGCACGATCCGTGAGACGAATTGTTCAAGCCGCTCCGGCTCGACGTTGCGCTTGCGCAAGGCGATCTGAAGCGAGCGCATCAGCTTGTCGCGATCGAACGGCACCCGGCGTCCGTTGCGCTTGATCACCACCAGTTCGCGCAACTGGACGCGCTCGAACGTGGTGAAGCGAAACTGGCAAGTGAGGCAGACACGCCGGCGTCGGATCGCGCTCGAATCCTCGGTCGGGCGTGAATCCTTCACTTGCGTATCGAGACTGCTGCAACTTGGACAGCGCATGTCTGTTTCGCCTCACCTCTGTCATGACCGGGTGTGCCCCGGCCATTCCCTCATCCTACCAGAGATGAGCGCCGGAGATCGCCCTGTGGGCGACCCATCCGGCGATGACAGCCTCACTGATAGATCGGGAATCGCCCAACCAGTGCTTTTACCTTCTCACGCACCGCGCCTTCCACAAGCGAATCCTCATCCGTCTGCTTCTGCGACAGGACATCAAGGACTTCGGCGATCATTTCGCCGATCTGCTTGAACTCCACGACGCCGAAACCGCGCGTCGTGCCGGCCGGCGTACCAAGACGGATACCCGACGTGATGGTCGGCTTTTCCGGGTCGTAGGGAATGCCGTTCTTGTTGCAGGTGATATGCGCGCGCCCGAGAGCCACTTCGGAGACCTTTCCGGTCAACCGCTTCGGCCGCAGATCCACCAGCATCAGATGCGTATCGGTGCCGCCGGACGTAATGTCGTAGCCGGCCGATTTCAACGTGTCCGACAACACCTTCGCATTGTCGATGATGTTCTTCGCGTAAGTCTTGAAGGACGGCCGCAGCGCCTCGCCGAAGGCCACGGCCTTGGCGGCGATCACATGCATCAGCGGGCCGCCCTGCAGGCCGGGGAAGACCGCCGAGTTGATCTTCTTGGCGATCTCTTCGTCATTGGTCAGCACCACGCCGCCGCGCGGGCCGCGCAGCGTCTTGTGGGTGGTGGTGGTGACCACATGGGCGTGCGGGAATGGTGACGGATGTGCCCCGCCGGCGACCAGCCCGGCAAAGTGCGCCATGTCGACGAAGAGGTATGCACCCACCTCATCGGCGATCTCCCGGAAGCCCTTGAAGTCGATGACCCGAGGATACGCCGAACCGCCGGCGATGATGATCTTCGGCTTATGCTCCTGCGCGAGCTTGCGCACTTCTACGAGGTCGATCTGGTGGTCATCCGGGCGCACATTGTAGGCCACGGCGTTGAACCACTTGCCAGACATGTTGATTTTCATGCCGTGGGTCAGATGCCCGCCGGCCGCCAGATTGAGGCCGAGGAAGGTGTCGCCGGGGTTCATCAGCGCAAAGAACACCGATGCATTGGCCGAGGCGCCGGAATGGGGCTGCACATTGGCGAACTTGCAGCCGAACAGCTTGGTCACCCGGTCGATCGCCAATTGCTCAGCAATATCAACAAATTGGCAGCCGCCATAATAGCGCCTGCCGGGATAGCCTTCGGCATATTTGTTGGTCAGAACCGAGCCCTGTGCCTCCAGCACGGCGCGGCTGACGATATTTTCCGAGGCAATCAGCTCGATTTCGTCCCGCTGTCGACCGAGTTCGCTCCGGACCGCCGCCGCAATTTCGGGATCGCTTTCCGCCAGCGTTGCGGAAAACAGATTGGCGCGCTCGGCGCCTGCGGCGGACGTAGCCGACATAGCTTCTCTCCTGTCGTTTGGAACGCGCCGACTAACACATCGAGCCGCGCCGCGCCAAGCGATGGGTTCTATCGGCCGATAGGCCGCAACATCTAGCGGCTTTCAAGGGCGGCCAGGCGCCTTTTCAGCTTGGCGACCGCGAGTTTCTGAAGATCCGCCCGGGACGCATGGGCCGGTCCCATGACCGCCACCTCGATTCCGGTCTCGGCATCGATGGCGACCACCTTCACGACCGCACCGACCGCTGTGAATTCGAACAGAACCTCGCGAGACTCACCGGCCATGACGGAACACAGCTGTACGGGCCCGAATGAGCGGGCGGAAAGGACCACGAACCAGTGTCGCCACAAAACGCATGACGAAGGAATAGATCGTCTGCATGCGAAATGACAAGCACTCCAATGCCAAACGGCGGCCTATCCAGGCAACAAGCAACGTGATCTCTATGGAGCCTCCCCACGCAAAAAGGCCTCCTGCGGCGATGACAACGCGCGCAGGAGGCCAACACGGCACAGGCAGGCTGGTCACAAGTCAGATGAACTGGTGCGCTGCATAGATATCGACCGGCCAAGGCAGCCGGATTTGCACACCAGTTCGAGTTTCTTCGAACCGCTGAAGATCAGAGACGATAGAGGATCTGATCGGTCCAGAACCGCTCAAGGCGATGCAGCGACTTGTTCAGCGTGCCGAACTCTTCAGCGGCGATGCCACCGACCTGCTCGACAGTGCGAACATGCTTCTGATACAGCGCCTCGACGATATCGCGAACCTCGGCACCCTTCTCGGTCAACTTGATACGAACCGAGCGACGATCAACGCGCGAGCGCTGATGA
Source organism: Pseudomonadota bacterium (assembly GCA_023431725.1). Lineage (GTDB taxonomy): Bacteria > Pseudomonadota > Alphaproteobacteria > Rhizobiales > Xanthobacteraceae > Pseudorhodoplanes. The sequence goes on along the minus strand of JAEYVN010000117.1, from coordinate 5,640 downwards.
TCGAGGAAACCCATTTCGACAAGCTTCTTGAGATTGTACGAAACGTTCGAACCCAGATAATAACCGCGCGTACGCAGTTCGCCTGCTGTCAATTCCTTGTCGCCGATATTGTACAGCAGCAGCGCTTGGACTGAGTTGATGTCTGCGCGACCACGACGATCGAATTCGTCCTTGATCACATCGAGCAAACGGCGATGCAGACGTTCGACGAGTGTCAATGCTTCGAGATAAAGAGGACGGATATGCTCGAAGCGTTGCGAGTTCTGAATAGGTTGATCGACCGGTTTTGCAACGGCTTTCATGTGACGCCTTCCTGTAGTCTTTATGTTTTAACCGGGGCCCTGTTTTCCCCGTTTGATACTGAAATGTACGACCGATGATCTAAAATCGGCTTAAACAACAACATAAAGAGAAGATGAATCCGCCGCTGTGACCGGCGCGTGACCAGGGCTTATGACGACTTACAAAAAACCACTGAAAAACATGGATAAAACCTGCGCACTGACATTCTGGGAGAGGTTTATTTGGCGCGGTCAGAGATCAATTGATCCGACAACTGAATCGGATTTGGTAACGGGCGATTCACCCTGACAAACCTCGACCTGATATGTGTCTCGCCCAGTCACATTCTTCGACAAACTGCCCGGATGATACGAGGGTTTGAGTATCTTCGTCCTTGCACGGCAAGAGCGACCGCCAATCACGCGGTTCGGTGCGGTGACAGGTCTTCTTCGTAAGATATTTACCGTGGTGCGACGTTCATTCGCCTCGCAGAAAGCGGACAATGCCGGAAAAATCCCGACCGCCCTCACCACTCTCGACATACTTGCTGTAAATTGCAGTAGCCCCTGCCCCAAGCGGCGTTGTCGCCCTTGAGTTCTTGGCGGCGTCCTGTGCCAGTTGCAAATCTTTCAGCATCATGTTGGCCGTGAAGCCCGCCTGATAATCGCGGTTGGCCGGCGACGTCGGCACTGGTCCGGGCACCGGGCAATAACTCGTCATGGCCCAGCATTGTCCGGACGATTTCGACGAAATGTCGAACAGCTTCTGCGCATCGAGCCCGAGCTTTTCAGCCAGCACAAAGGCTTCCGACACAGCGATCATCGAGATTCCGAGCACCATGTTGTTGCAGATCTTCGCCGCCTGCCCGTTACCTGGCCCGCCGGCGTGCACGATGGTCTTGCCCATGACCTCCAGGAACGGCTTGGCGTTGTTGAAGGCCGCGTCTCCTCCACCAACCATGAACGTCAACGTACCATTCTGCGCGCCGGTGACACCGCCAGAAACCGGTGCATCGACCATCAGAAGACCTTTGGCTTCGGCAGCGGCCGCCACCTCGCGCGCCGTCGAAACATCGATCGTCGATGAATCGATCAGCGACGTGCCCGGCGTCGCACGCGCGATAATGCCCTCTTCACCCAGATACGCCGCACGCACCTGCTCACCGGCCGGCAACATCGTCACGACCACGTCTGCATCTGCAACGGCAGACGCGATGCTGTCTGCGCCATTCCCGCCCGCGGCAATCAGCTTTTCGATCGCTTCGTTGCTGATATCGACGCCGACAACAACGTGGTCGGCCTTGATGAGATTTTGCTCCATTGGCAGGCCCATATTGCCAAGACCAATGAATGCGATACGCGCCATATCAATCTCCCGTCCGAATGCCTGCTTTTCGGTTGTTGTCCGCAATCATCAATGAGGATGCTCGCGCGCCGATTGCAGCGCCAAAACAAGATAACAGCACAGCAACGTCAACTCGATCGCAACCACCAGCCACGACCCGCCATAGATTTGCGGAAAGAACACCTGCACGGCGGCCATCGAAACACCCGCCGTCAGCCAGACCACCGCACCCCACACCGCTGCAAGCCACAGCCCCACGGCCGCGACGAGGTCGATGATGGCGAAGTAAACGGTTGCCGTCTGCCACGGTATCGGCTGGGTCGAGAACGTGGAGTCGGGGCCTTCGCCGACACCGAGAACAACGGCCCAATGATAAAGACCCTTCAACATGGAAATCACCGCCATGGCCCGCAGGAACCACAGCAGCCAACGGGTCCAACGCCCCTGATCGTCCTTCTTGGTGGACTGGACCGGCTCCAGCGCCTGTTCGAAGACAGGTTGACTCATGGCAACTCCAGTTCAGCACCAGACAGGGGCGCAAAATATTGGTCGATCATCGTGTCCGAAATCGCGTCGAGGCTCTTGGGATCCCACCGCGGATTATTGTCCTTGTCCACGACCACGCCCCGGATGCCTTCGGTCATGTCATGACCATAAACGATCCGGGACACGATACGAAATTCGGCCCGGAGGCAATCCTCGAACGAATGGTGCCGTCCGTAGCGCATCTGCGCGAGCGAGAGTTTCAGGCTGGTCGGTGACTTACTCCGAATGATGCGGGCCGTTTCAGCCGACCAGTCGGCCTGCTCCGATCCTGTCCCGGCCTCGTTATCAAGCGCCGACAGGATCGCCTCGAGACGATCATGCGAAAAGACACGATCGATAGCCCGGCGACGTGGCATCACCTCTCCTGCGCCAACCTGATCCATAAAGTCCGCGAGTATGGCGTTGACAGGCGCCTGTTCGCACAACGCCGCCAACAGATCAGCAAACCGATGGGACTTCACATGATGGGTCGCGGCACCTGCCAGGACCGCGTCTGCGGCCTGCAGACGTTCTCCGGTCAGCGCGCAGTAAGTGCCAATCTCACCAGCCAGTCGCGGCAACGCATAGGTAGCGCCGACATCCGGGAAAAAGCCGATACTGACTTCCGGCATAGCGAACGCGTATCGATCTCCTGCAACGCGGTGCGAGCCATGGATCGAAATGCCGGCGCCACCGCCCATGACGATGCCGTCAATCAACGAAATATAAGGCTTCGGATAGCGCTTGATCGCCGCATTCAGCTGATACTCATCACTGAAGAAACTCAGCGCATCGCGATGTTGTCTCGCCTTGATCAAGTCATAGATCGCACGCACGTCGCCACCAGCGCTGAACGCGCGTTCGCTGCTGGATGTCACGACGACGCGCGTCACGCGCGGATTGGTCATCCATTCATCGAGCTTTGCCGCCAGGGCACGGACCATGTCGTGCGTGATCGCGTTCAAAGCTTTGGGGCGATTCAACGTCACGATGCCCGCAGCGCCACGCCGCTCGAACAGGATATCCTGTCTGCCGGTCACATCAGTCACCGGGTTACGCACCCGCTGGTTGCAGAAGCGCCTTTCAGCTTGGGAACTGCGAACTTCCGACCTGAGCGGGGCACTGGGCTAGGAACACGAATGGACATCTTGACGGGATAAATTCGGTGAGGGTCGGCGTCAATCGGCCCGCCAGGACGGTGGCGGCTGGGTGTGGGAACCGCTACATAGACCGGAGAATGGAGTCCCTGATATGGCGATCAAGTACGGCCGCCCGCTCGAAAGCAAGACACGCGTTGTGCCGGTGGACGCCCCGCCAGCCGCCGATTTCCCGATGGACCTGTCGCATCGGCCGCGGCGGCTGCGCCAGACGGAATGGCTGCGCCGGATGGTGCGTGAAAATACGCTGACGCCCGCGGACCTGATCTGGCCGATCTTCGTCGTCGACGGCAACGCGGCACGGACGCCGGTGCCCTCCATGCCGGGCGTGGATCGCCTTTCGATTGATGAGGCAGTTCGGGAGGTCGAGCGCGCGGCAAAGCTGGCAATCCCTTGCGTCGCCATCTTTCCCTACACCGACCCGAACTTGCGCGACGAATACGGCACGGAAGCCACCAATCCTGACAACCTTGTCTGCCGTGCCGTCCGCGCCATCAAGGCAGCGGTCCCGGAAGTCGGAATTCTTTGCGATGTCGCGCTCGATCCCTTCACCAGCCATGGACATGACGGGCTGTTGCGGGATGGCGTGATCCTGAACGACGAAACCGTCGATGTGCTGACCCAACAGGCGCTGGTCCAGGCGGAAGCTGGCTGCGATATCATCGCGCCATCTGACATGATGGACGGCCGCGTCGGCGCGATCCGGCTTGCCCTCGACGATGCCGGACATCAGAGCGTCGCCATCATGGCTTACGCCGCGAAATATGCGTCAGCCTTCTATGGCCCGTTCCGTGATGCGGTCGGGTCATCGAAGACGCTGTCTGGCGACAAGCGCACCTATCAAATGGATTACGCCAATTCCGATGAGGCGCTGCGCGAGGTCGGCCTCGATCTCGAGGAAGGCGCCGACATGGTGATGGTGAAGCCCGGACTGCCCTATCTCGATATCGTGCGGCGCGTGAAGGAGGAATTCGGCGTACCGACCTTTGCGTATCAGGTGTCCGGCGAATACGCCATGATTGCCGCCGCCGTGCAGAACGGCTGGCTCGACGGCGACAAGACCGTTCTGGAAAGCCTCTATGCGTTCAAGCGCGCCGGCGCCGACGGCATCCTGACCTACTTTGCGCCGAAGGTCGCGGAGATGTTGCGGAACACCTGAGACTTCGATCTCATTGCTCCATCACATCTCCACCCTGCAGACGCACCGGGTGGTAACCATCCGTGGTCATCGCGGCTAGAATTTCTTCGGCATGGGTGTGATCGCGCGCCTCGACGGTCACATCGAGCCGCGCGCCTTTCGCCGGCACATCGAGAAACAACCGCTTGTGATCAACCTCGAGTATGTTGGCGCCAAGATCGCCAAGACGGCTGGCGATCAGACCAAGCACGCCCGGGCGATCCGGGATGGTCAGACGGAATGAAACGATCTGCTCCCCCCGCTCGAGCTCCCGCACCATGATCGAGGCCAGAATACGCGGGTCGATGTTGCCGCCGCAGAGAACAAGACCGACGCGTTTGCCGCTGAAACGGCCCGGATCCTTCAGCATCGCAGCAAGTCCAGCTGCGCCGGCTCCTTCTGCCATCGTCTTCTGCAATGTAAGATAGGCGTTCACGGCGCGCTCAAGCTGAGACTCGCTGACGAGAACGACGTCGGACACCAATTCGCGAATAATCGGCAACGTTAACTTGCCGACGTTCTTCACCGCGATGCCTTCGGCCAGCGTTGAACCGCCGATCGGACGATCCTGTTTCTGCAAAGCGTTCCATACTGACGGATATAACTCGGCTTCCACACCGACAATCTCGATGCCGGGACTGATTGCCTTCGCAGCAATGGCATTGCCCGAGATCAGTCCGCCTCCACCGATCGGGATCACAAGACAGTCGAGATCCGGGCGATCATCAAGCATCTCGACGGCTATTGTGCCCTGCCCCGCGATGATGCGCGGATCGTCGTAGGGATGAATGAACAGGAGATTGTGTTCGCTCTGCAATTCCTCGGCACGGGCCTGCGCTTCGGCAACCGTTTCCCCGAACAACACAACACTGGCACCATGCGCTTTGGTGGCCGCGACTTTCACGGCCGGTGTCGTGACCGGCATCACGATGGTCGCGGCGATTCCAAGCCGCGCAGCATGATAGGCAACAGCCTGCGCATGATTGCCGGCCGACATGGCAATCACGCCCCGCGCCCGCTCGGCAGCGTTCAATGTCGCGAGCTTGTTCAGCGCACCCCGCTCCTTGAAGGAGTTCGTGACCTGCAAGTTCTCGTATTTGACGAATACGTCTGCACCCGTGAGCTCGGACAATTTCGGCGCCGGCAACATTGGTG
>JAEYVN010000083.1 GCA_023431725.1 Pseudomonadota bacterium | reverse complement strand
TGTCAGCTAGGGTGACTTGGCTGCGCTTCTATGACGTCTGGATGACGCCTGGATGACAGAATAAGTTATTGAATTATAAGGATTATTTACGAACCGCCGACGACGGCGCTGTGGATGAGGGCAGGCGAACGGTAAATGTCGCCCCCTCACCGGACCGGCTCTCGATGTTCAGGCGGCCATGGTGCCGGTTCATGATGTGCTTGACGAGCGCGAGGCCAAGGCCGGTGCCGCCCTGCGCCCGGCTTTCGGTCACATCCACCCGGTAGAACCGCTCCGTCAGGCGGGGCAGATGTTCGGCCGAGATGCCAGGGCCATACTCGCGCACCGCGACCACCGCCTCCTCGCCGCCGCCGACGTTGAAGGCCCGCGACAGGGTGATCTCCACACGCTTGCCCGACGCACCGTATTTCAACCCGTTCTCGATCAGGTTTTCGAATACGCGGGTCAGTTCATCGCGATCGCCGGAGACCACCAGCGGCTCTTTCGGGGACGAGATGGTGACGGTGACGCCGCGGTCGCGCGCCAGCATCTGCAACGAATCCACCACCTGACGGACGATCGGCACCAGTTCGACGGGTGTCTGCGGCCGCACATGGGCCGACAATTCGATCCGCGACAACGACAGCAAGTCATCGATCAGCCGCGCCATGCGCTTGGCCTGCGCTTCCATGATGTCGAGGAAGCGCTCGCGCGCGGCGACGTCGTTGCGCGCCGGCCCCTTCAGCGTCTCGATGAAACCGGACAGGGCGGCCAGCGGTGTACGCAACTCGTGGCTGGCATTGGCGACGAAATCGACCCGCATTTCCTCGACACGGCGGATCGGCGAGAGATCGCGGAAGGTCAGCAACAGGCGCTGCGACGACCGGCCAGCGGCCTGGCCGCTGTGATCGGGCATCGGGGTCGCGATGACTTCGAACCAGCGTTCCGACGGCACGCGCTCGGCGAACTCGGCACGCTCGGGCCTTCGGCTGATGCCGGCGCGGCGCACCGCATCGATCACCTCGGGGATACGCAAGGCCAGCACGGCGAGTTCGCCGGGCCGCAGCGACGGCGCAATGGTGCCGGCCATCGCATTCAGTGTCACCACACGCCCGTCGGTGCCGAGCAGGATGGTCGGGTCCGGCAGCGCGGCGATCACATCGGCGACGAAATCGTCCTCGTTTGGCATCGACAGCGTGTGGCCATGCGGCGCAACCATTCCGCCGCCCTGTCGTGAAGCCAGATACCAGGCCGCGGCGAGGACAATGGCAATGGCCGGAAGTCCGATGGCGGGACGCAGCCCCCCGCCGATGAGCGGTATGCCGATCGCGATGATCGCGACAGCCGCCATAAACCACAGGCCGTAGCGGCGGGCCTTTTCACCCAGCGCGGCGATCAACGAGCCGCGGTCACTGCTTTGAGCCATCGCTGTGGGACGGCTTCTGGCCGCCGCTGCCCGCTGTTGTCTTCCTGTCCTCCGGCTCTACCAGCACATCGGCCGTGATGGTTGCAAGCGGCGGCACGCGCGAGGCGTAGAGCCCCTTGATGATTTCGCGGCCGCCGAGGATGGCGAGCGCCAGCGCGAACGGGACGATGTAATAGAGCAGCCGGAACAGCAGCAGCCCGGCCAGCAATTCCTCCCGGTCGAACTGCCACAGCGCGACCAGCATCGCCGCATCGAAGACGCCCAGTCCGCCCGGCGAATGGCTGGCGAAGCCCAGCAATGTCGCGGACACGAAAATGACCGCCAGGATGATGAAGCTGATATGCGGCTCGTCCGGCAGCAGCAGATACATGGCGGCGGCGCAGCAGGCGAGATCGACGATGCCGATGACAATCTGCAGCAGGGTCAACGGCCCGCCGGGCAGCGCCACCTGCCAGCCGCTGCGGCCGATCATCCGCGGGCGTCCCCACACCCAGGCGACGTAGGCGACGAGAATGGCCAGAACGAAGGCTGCCAATGTCCGGTTGAACCATGGCGGCAGCTGATTGATGGCCGTCGCCGCCTCCGGTGCATAAAAAATGCCCGCCCCGAGAACCGTGGCATTGCCCAGCCAGAAGGTCAGGCCGGCGATGAAACAGATCTTCGCGACTTCGACGGCGCTCACGCCATGGGCGGAATAGATCCGGTAGCGGACAGCGCCGCCGGTGAACACGCTCGCACCGACATTGTGACCGACCGAATAGCTCGTGAACCCGGCCAGGGCTGCCGTGATGTACGACACGTCGCTGCGACCGATCGTGCGCAGCGCGAACAGATCATAGAAGGTGAGCGTGAAGTAACCGAAGGCCACGAACAGGGCGGCCAGGAAGATGTCTCTCGGCTGGGTCGCACGGAGCGCCTTGAAGACTTCGTTAATATCGATGTTATGCAGCATGCGGTAGAGCACCACACCCGCTGCCACGATGATAACGATACTGAGCGCAAAGCCGATCCGGTGCCAGCCGATCTTTTCGCTGATAAAGCGCGCGAAGGCGCGCAGCATTTCAAGCATTCTTCAGACCCCGCAGTAACGCCAGCCGGCCGCACCCCTCGCCCAACCGCGTTTGCGGGCGAGTTACTAGCAGAAATCGGGGGAAACAAGCAAAAGCGGAAATGATACGGCCGCGACCCTTCCGGGCCGCGGCCGATGGCACATTGTCGTGAGATTTCAACGCGGCGGAATCTGAATCAATTCCGCAAGCTGTTCCTTGGTCAATTCATTGGGAGTGAATTTCAGGGCCACAGCATCCTTCACGATGGTATCGAGCCCGGTGATCCGGTCCGGGTTGACGGATTCCTTCGGGAAGAAGTCATCGCGGGTTCGCCTGGCCTTGGCTTCCGGAACGTTCAGCCAATCCGCGTAAACCTTGAGCCCGGCGTCGGTGTACATGAAGTCGACCGTCTCGCGATACGCCTTC
>JAEYVN010000058.1 GCA_023431725.1 Pseudomonadota bacterium | reverse complement strand
AGCCAAGCCTTGCGCGCGTGTACGATCAGCGCATCGACACCGGCCGACTTGACGGCCCGGGTCAATGTCTCGAGCGCCTCTTCAGGATCCTGCTCATCGATGCCGATGCGGCATTTCACTGTCACCGGGGTCCGGACCGCAGCCTTCATGGCGACCACACATTCGCCGACGAGTGCAGGCTCCGCCATCAGGCAGGCGCCGAAGCGCCCTTCCTGCACGCGGTCGGATGGGCAGCCGACATTGAGGTTGATCTCATCGTACCCAAAGTCCTCGGCGATCCGGGCGCTCTGCGCGAGTTCCACGGGGTTCGAGCCACCGAGTTGGAGCGCCACCGGATGCTCCGACGGATCGAACCGCAGCAAGCGCTGACGGTCCCCGTGCAGAACCGCGCCCGTCGTGATCATCTCGGTATAAAGCAGCGCATGCCGCGTCAGCAGCCGATGGAAGAACCGGCACCGCGTATCGGTCCAGTCCATCATCGGCGCGATGCTAAATCTATGTCTATGATATCGCTGCATTTTTTCTTGCTGAGACGATCACTTTGGCAGCCGCGACATGGGCGACCGGATCGACTTAACGCGAAGCGCCGCTGCCGTCCACCGGCACACTTCATGTCCAATCGGGGCTGCAACCGCGCCCATGGTCCCAATCCAGACCGTCAGTTCTGACACTGAGCGTTCAGCCGCTCTCTCCGAACTAGGATGCCGCGGCGAAGGGCTGCAAACGACTCGCCGCATACCGGCGTTGCGCGTTCTTCATGCGCGTTTGACGCAAGAACAGATCGGTCATCACAACGCGATCGATCGGCTTGGCAAAAAGATAGCCCTGCCCGAGATCGCAGCCGAGTTCCCGCAAAAGGGCATGCTGCTCACGCGTCTCGATTCCTTCAGCCACGATCTTTATTCCGAGATTCTGGGCGATGCACACCAGGCCCTCGATAATCGCCGCACCGCCATGTCCGGGAACGAGCTGATCGACGAACGACTTGTCAATCTTGATATAATCCACCGGTACGGTCAGCAGATGCGTGAGGGATGCATAGCCGGTACCGAAATCGTCCAGCGCGACGAGAAGCCCCTTCGAGCGCAGAGACTTTATCTCGCGCGCGACAACATGGTCGCGCTGCCCGAGATAAACCGTTTCGGTCACTTCGAGGACCAGATGTTTGAGCGGAACGTCTGCGTCTCGAAACGCTGCAGTCAGTTGCTCATCAAGGCGCCCGCTGTGAAAGTCCGCCGAGGAAACGTTAATACCGACCCGCTGAAACGGAATTCCCAGATCGAGCCAGCGGCGCATATCCTGCGACACCAAAGACAGCATGCGCCGAGTCAATTCGGATGCAACATTGACGTCGGAGGTGGCCTCGTGAAACTCCGCCGCGGCAATGATCTCGCCCGTTTCGGATCGCATCCGGCAGAGCGCCTCGACACCGTCAATTTCGCCTGATTTGAGATTAACGAGCGGCTGGTAGAACGCCTCGATCCGATTGTCGCTGAGCGCTGCGCCGACATCATGGACCGCGCGAACCCGGCGCATCATGGCCGTTCGAAAACGCTGCGTGTATCCAACATACTTGCCGCGGTTCGTTTCCTTGGCGTGGTAAAGGGCAAAATCCGCATTCTGGCGGACGGCCTCGACACTGCAATCGCCTTGCCCAATGACCGCACCACCGATCGTCGCTTTTGGAACGATGGTGTAGCCACCGCATTCCGCAGGCTCCTTCAATGCATCCAGGATATCGGTGGCGATGCGATTGACATCGACCCTGCCGTCTTGTGGCCGAACGACCACAGCAAATTCGTCGCCCCCCAGACGAAACGCCTGTCCCGCCGGGAGCGCGGCGCCAATGCGCGCAGCAACGCAGCGGATCAGATCGTCACCGGCTTCATGCCCAAAACTGTCGTTGACGATTTTCAGGTTATCGATGTCGATCAGAAGCAGGCCCCAGGCTTCACAGCGGTCAGCAGGAAGCTGCGAGACCATCACGTTGAAACTCGCGCGATTGCCCAGCCCCGTCATCGCGTCCGTGTAGGCAAGACGATGGCGTTCGCTCACCCGCTCATGCCGGTCGAGCGCAATGGTGCACAGATGGACGCATGTCGCCACGATGTCCTGTTCAACGAGGCTCGGACCGCGCTCTTCCCTGTAGTAGAAGGCGAAGGTGCCAAGGACGCGTTGCTGACCGCTGCAGATCGGTGTCGACCAGCAGGCCACAAGACCCAATGGCAGCACCAGATCCCTGAAATCGGTCCACAGCGGATCCGTCGCGATATCGACAACGGTGACCGGCTCACGACGATATGCTGCCGTTCCGCATGACCCCACATTCGGACCGATTAAAATCCCGTCGAGCTTGGAAGAATAGCTTTTCGGCAAACTCGGGCTGGACAGCGGATGAAGTTGGCCGTTCTGATCCACGGTCAAGACCGAACAGACGATGTCGGGCGCGAGCAATTCGACTTCACGGCACAATCGATCGATCGTGGCCTGAAGTGGATCGCCTCTTGCGACCATTTCCAGAATGATGTTTTGGAGACGAAGCAGCATCGTCCGTGCGCTGAGTTTGTGCGAACAGCAGCGTAATTTACTTAAATAAATAAGAACCTAGTCGAACAATAACAATTTTAGCGATTATTCGGACAGCAACGGCCACGTCGCGGACCGTGTTCGCCGTATTTTTCAATGCCCGCATTCGGTCCGATCTGCACATTGTCTGGCGCGGGCAGCAGGCACCGGACAATGCTGCAACGACTGCGCGCATTCAGGAACGTGCATCCCTCACCGATCAGGTCCTGCAGGCAGGCAGGCTATTCTTTCTGTTCGATCAGGTGCCGCGAATGCGCGTCGCCGGAGGGCGATCGCCAGTGTCAAGCCGGTTGGGCCGCCACCAACGATCGAACCTCGGTCGTCGTCATATCAGGCTGCGGACGGCTTCAGGCCGAACAGCTTCTCGGCGTTGCGGAAGCTGATCTTCTCGCGCTTTTCAAGCGGCATATCGATCGATTCCAGCACCTTGATCGTGTCGCGGATATAGCCCGGGCCACGCTCCGGATCGAACGGGCAATCGGATGCGAACAACACGCGATTGTCGTCATAGAACTCAAGCCCGCAAACCGTCGCCGGGCGCGAACCGAACACGGCGGTGTCGGCGTAGAATTCCTTGAAGTAATCGAACGGACGCTTCTTCAGGCTCTTGAGCAGCGGGCCGTAATCCTCGTCGGATGTCCGCTTGCCCAACTGATCCCAGCCGGGGCCGACACGACCTTCAAAGAACGGCACCATCGCGCCGAGATGATGCGCCAGCACCTTGAGGTTCGGCAGCTTGTCGAGCATGCCGGAGAAGACCAGCCGCGCCATCGCCGCGCTGGTTTCATAGGGCCAGCCGAAGGTCCACCAGATTTCATAAATCGACTTTGATTCCGTCTTGTAGTCCGGCATGTCGGAACCGCGGGACGGATGCAGCATGACCGGCTTGCCGTACTTTTCCGCGATCGCAAAAATCGGGAAGAATTCCGGCGCATCGAGCGGCTTGCCGTTGATGTTGGTGTGGATCTGCAGGCCGCAGGCATTCAGATCGCGGAAGGCACGCTCGGCTTCCTTGGCGGCGGCTTCCGGCGCATTCATCGGCAGCGATGCCAGGAAACCGACGAATTGATCCGGGTGCTGCTTGACCAGATCTGCCAGACCTTCGTTGCCAAGGCGGGCAAATTCGCAGCTCTGTTCCGGCGTCCCCAGGGATTCGAGCGGCGGCATGCCGAGCGAAATCACCTGGGTGTAATCGGGAAAACGATCGACAAGCTTCAGGCGCTCGTCCAGATCGTAGATCGCAGGAATCCCGCGCATCCGCTTGCCGATATCGCGTACGGCGCCTTCGGCGCTCATCATCGCCTCCCAGAGCTTCGGCGGAAAAAAGTGGTTGAAAGCATCGATATAGCGCATGGGATTCCCACAATGTTTACTGAAAGCCAGCGCGTGGTAGGCGCTGGAGACGGGGCATTTCTGAGGGTAAGACAAATCCTATAATATGGGATTTGTCAACGAAGGTGGTTTTCAGCGCGGGCGGCCGCCGACCATCGATTGCGAGATGATCCGCGCACAAAAGGACACGCGGTCGGAAATCATTGCAAGGCGCGTTGAATCGATCGTCCTGTCCGGCAGGCTCAAGCTGAGGCTGCCGAGAATATTCTTGGCACCATCGAAAATAGGCGCCGCAACGCCGGTGATGCCGGGTGTGACCTGCCCGGCCGTCGAGTGCCAGCCGCGCTGCCGCATGTCCTTCAGCGCCGCACGCACCTCCGTCAGCGTCGTACCCAGTTTTGCCGTCGCGAACTCTTTCGCGTGCTTTTCGTATAACCGCTGCAGGTGCTGAGGCGGCATATGCGCAAGGACGATGCGCGAGGCCGCGCCTGTGAACAGCGGCAGCGGCCTCCCTCGTTCATAGGTACTCTGGATCGCCACCGCCGGACTCGCCGCCTGGTGCACGCACAGGACCTTGTCGCGATAACGCCGGCATAGCAAAGCAATACCAGAAATTTCCGACACCAGTTCCGTCATCACTGGCGCACTGATGGCGATCAGGGGGTCGTGCCGCCGGATCTCATAGTCCAGCTCGACGATGCGAGGGCCAAGCACATAGCCGGTATCCGGCAAGGACGTCAGAAATTCCGCATCCGACAGAACCTTGAGATAGCGATACAAGGTCGAGCGTGTGTAGCCGAAGCGTTCGTGCATCTGCTCGACGGTCCAGCAATAAGCGCCGCCATCGAACAGATCGAGAAGCCCGATCATGCGTTCGAGGCTGCTATCAGGCACCGCGACAGCGACCTTGCGCGACAGCTTCTTCTTGACCGAACCCGCCTTCTTTGCCGGCATTCTCGTGACAGATCCCGTGATGTTTCAGGAATCCTCAACATATAGTCCGGCAGAGCCGGACTGACCAATTTTCTTCTCGCAGGAAAAGCGAGCAAAATGCGGGTCGGGTGAGCGCCGGATCGCGCCATCGGCAGACCAATGGCCGACATCACATATAAGCGCCGATCCCCGTGTTTGCGGTATTGAACCCGCTCTGCACCGAGAGGAGGCTATTGTAGCTTTTCACCAGACGATTCATGAGCTGCTCGGTCACACCAAGCGCCGATTTCTCTTCCGTGCTCATTGCCGCATATTGCTTGATCATGGCGAGACTTCCCGCACTGGGATCGCTGGTATTGGCCGAATTGATTGCGCTCAGAAGACTCATCCTGTTGCGCTGGTTCAATTCAGCCTTGGCGGCACGCACCTCATCGATCGAAAAGGCGGCGTCCTGGTTGAGGGACATCGTCGCCAGCATGCGATTGCTGAAATCCGAAAAGTCGACTTGCTGCCCGACCTTGCGGTGCGCGTTAAAGAGAAGTTCGCTGCCCTTGCCTGCCGCAGCTTTGATCTGATCGTCAAGCAAGGCACGCGCCCGTGCCGCAATGGTTGCACCGGACGCGCCCGTTTCACTATCCTTGTCGAGCAAGGCGCGGATGGGATCGTTGCTATTCCCCGTGTTGGGTACCATGCCGGCATTCTTGCGCGCCGCTGCAGCCCCCTCAACGAGCGCGTTGCGCTGGGCTTGCCATAGGGCGGTGCTGCGTTCATCCGCACCGGCTTCATCCATATACGCAATCGCTGCGTCGTAGAGGCTTGCATAATCGCGGCTGTAGCGCGCGATGACGACCTTGTGCGCCATGGCATCGTCAAATCGCCCCTGCAGCGCCAGCTTTGCTGCTTTTATTTCCTCGTTCGAAAAGAGCCTTTGCGCGTTGGACACCACCGCCGACAATGTCGCACGGCTCTGGCTGGAGAAATCGACGGCGACCTCGCCATCCAAAATGGCGGAGGAAATCCCGAGCTTCTCATACTGCTGATCGAACCAGCTTCGCGCTGTCGTCGCGAGTGTTTCCAGCGGCACTACATCGGCTTTCGCCGCTTGCGATGTCTGCGCGAGATAGGCCTTCGCCTCGTCCGACAGGCTAATGATCGTCGAGGGCGACGACGAGGATTTCTTCTTGGCCTCCTCGGCCAGGATCTGAACGAGGCTCGGTGCCTCCGGAACGCTGTATCCCCGGCGCGTCGAGCTGAACAAGGATGTGAGATTGGTTCCGATGGCTGTCGACACGAATGCCCCCTCTCATGGTTACGAAAGTATTAGCAA
>JAEYVN010000564.1 GCA_023431725.1 Pseudomonadota bacterium | reverse complement strand
CTCCGGGGGATGGACGCCAAGGGGGCTTCGCCCAAATCTCGCCCCAGTGGCAGTACGGGTAGTAACTGAGGCTCCGGGCCGCAGGTCCGTTGCAAGCGCGATTCCGTCAGATTATGTCGGTGGCGGGCGGTAGGTCGGCCTGAAGGGGCATTTGTGCTTGATATTCTTTCTTTCTTCCGCCGCAGCGCCAAGCCGCGCAAGCGCAAGACGTCGGGGGCGTGGCGCGTCGAGCTGGAGAAGATTGGCGGCCTCGTGAAAAAGGGGCCGCAGGGCGGTACCGTCTCTCAGCCGGCCGGATTGCAGCCGCAACTTCCCGAAGCCCTGCATGTCGAGCCGCTGCACGACGACTATCTGCTCGGCGAGTCGAACCGCCATCAGCAGGGCTGGCAGCACCCGCTGCATCCCGACACGGTGGCGCAGGACAGCTATCGCCCGGACCCGCCGCGGCAGACGAGCCACCGGATGTTCCCGCCCCAAGCGTCGGGCTATGCGCCGCCGGAACCCTACGAGGCGCCGTCGCGTCCTGCCGCCGAGCCGCGCTTCGTGCCGCCC
Source organism: Pseudomonadota bacterium (assembly GCA_023431725.1). Lineage (GTDB taxonomy): Bacteria > Pseudomonadota > Alphaproteobacteria > Rhizobiales > Xanthobacteraceae > Pseudorhodoplanes. Next base: position 10,196 of record JAEYVN010000564.1, on the reverse strand, counting down.
CGGCCGCGCCGGGCTGCGCCGACGCCACAGACCGCGCCGCAGGGTTATCTGGCTGCCCATGGCCTCGAGAAGAGCTTCGGCACCCGCAAGGTCGTGCGCGGCGCCAGCCTTTTCGTCCGCCGCGGCGAGGCGGTCGGGCTGCTGGGGCCCAACGGCGCCGGCAAGACCACAATGTTCTACATGATTACCGGGCTGATCAAGGCCGAGCGCGGCACGATCGAACTCGACGGCAACGACGTTACGGCGTTGCCGATGTATCAGCGGGCGCGGCTTGGGATCGGCTATCTGCCGCAGGAAGCCTCGATCTTTCGCGGCCTCAATGTCGAGGACAATATCCGCTCCGTCCTGGAGGTCATCGAGCCCGATCCCAAGCAGCGCGACCGCGACCTCGAAAACCTGCTCGACGAATTCAATATCGGCCGGCTACGCAAGTCGCCGTCGATCGCGCTGTCCGGTGGTGAGCGGCGCCGTGTTGAAATCGCCCGCGCGCTGGCGACCCGGCCGAACTACATGCTGCTCGACGAGCCGTTCGCGGGCATCGATCCGATTGCGGTCGGCGACATTCAGGTTCTGGTCAAGCATCTGACCAAGCGCGGGATCGGCGTCCTGATAACGGACCACAACGTCCGTGAAACACTCGGCCTGACCGATCGCGGCTATATCATCTATTCCGGCGAGGTGCTGATGGAGGGCCGGGCCGAGGATATCGTGAACAACCCGGACGTCCGGCGGCTGTATCTCGGCGAAGAATTTCGCCTATAATCAAGGCCCCGATTTTATTTGCTTTGTTTTTGAGCAGACTGTGGCAAATTCCGCGGGTGCGACATTTACTTTCCCGTAATATTTTCCTCATGCATAAATCATGCCGTTGGGATAGAAGTGCGGCATGGCTCTAACGACCCGACTGGAATTTCGACAAAGCCAAGCCTTGGTGATGACGCCGCAGCTGATGCAAGCCATCAAGCTGCTGCAGCTCTCCAACCTCGATCTGATGGCCTATGTCGAGGAGGAGCTGGAGAAAAATCCGCTCCTGGAACGCGCCGGCGACGACGACGCCCCGGCGCTCCCGAGCGAGGCAGGTTCTGGTGACGGCGGGGTCGATTCATCGGCTGCTGAAGGCGCCGCCGACTGGATGGGGGACGATCTCACCACCAGCCGTAACGCCATGGAAGACGAGCTCGGGACCCGGCTGGACAACGTGTTCCCGGAGGATGGTGGAAGCGAAATCGCCTCGGCTCGCAACGATGATGCGGCGGTTGCGCATTCGGAATGGGCCAGCGTCGGTACCGGCGGCCGCGAGGACGGTGAATACAATCTCGAGGCTTTTGTTTCGACCGAACTGACGCTGGCTGATCATCTCGCCGAACAGCTTTCGCTCACCGTGACCGATCCGGCGCGCCGCATGATTGGCCAGCATCTGATCGATATGGTCGATGAAACCGGTTACCTGATCGGTGATCTCCAGGCCGTCGCCGACAAGCTGGGTGCGCCGCTTGCGGAGGTCGAGGCTGTGCTGTCAATCCTGCAGGCCTTCGATCCTGCCGGCGTCTGCGCTCGAAATCTGACCGAATGTCTGGCGATCCAGCTGAAGGAACGCAATCGTTACGATCCTGCGATCGCGGCGTTGCTCAGTCGTCTCGATCTGCTCGCCAAGCGTGATCTGGCGGCTTTGCGCAAAGTGTGCGGCGTCAACGACGAAGATCTCATCGACATGGTCGCCGAGATCAAGCAACTCAATCCGAAGCCGGGCCTTGCGTTCGGCTCAACCAATGTTCAGCCCATCGTGCCGGATGTGTTCGTTCGCGCTGCGCCGGACGGCACGTTCCTCGTCGAACTGAATTCAGACACGCTGCCGAAGATCCTGCTGAACCAGACCTATCATGCCCGCGTATCGAAAACGACGAAGGTGTCCACGGACAAGGCCTATCTTGCAGAAAAGCTGCAGTCGGCGACGTGGCTGATCCGTGCGCTCGATCAACGCGCGCGAACGATCTTGAAAGTGTCAGCCGAAATCGTGAAGCAGCAGGATGCGTTCTTCGCGCATGGCGTTCAGCATTTGCGGCCGCTGAATCTCAAGACGGTTGCGGATGCCATTTCCATGCATGAATCGACAGTGTCGCGTGTCACCGCCAACAAATACATGGCAACAACGCGTGGTATCTTCGAATTGAAATACTTCTTTACATCCGCGATTGCGGCGGCGGATGGCGGCGAGGCGCATTCTGCTGAAGCGGTGCGGCATCGCATCAAGAATTTGATCGACGCGGAAACACCCGATGGCATCCTGTCCGACGATACGATCGTGGAGAAGCTGCGTGAGGTCGGAATCGATATTGCGCGTCGCACGGTGGCAAAATATCGCGAAGGCATGCGCATCGCATCGTCAGTGCAGCGTCGGCGCGAGAAACAAAGTGTCGCGTTGTCCCGATAGTGGATATGTCACAAAATGAGATTAGTACGAATGTTGCATGAGTCGGCGGAATTCGGACCATTGACGCGGCAGTGGGCCGTCCGTATGGTCCGCCGCGCTCCCGTTCAACTTGGCTAATCAATTCCGGCGGACACGTTTCCAATGGCGCTTAACGATATTGTGGCAATGAATGCCGTTATTCCGGCACTCAAGGTCAATGGTAAAAAGCAGGCAATTCAGGAGATTGCAGCTCGCGCTGCGACGCTGACGGGCCTGAATGAGCGCACGATCTTCGAGGCGCTGTTGCAGCGCGAAAAGCTGGGTTCGACCGGTATTGGTCATGGCATTGCCATCCCGCATGGCAAATTGCCGCAACTCGATCGCCTGTTCGGATTGTTTGCGCGGCTCGATCGGCCGATCGATTTCGAATCGCTGGATGGTCAGCCAGTCGATCTGATCTTCCTGCTGCTTGCGCCGGAAGGAGCCGGCGCAGATCACCTGAAAGCGCTTGCACGCGTTGCGCGTTTGTTGCGCGATCCCGATATCGCCAACAAACTGCGTGAATCGCGCGATGTCGATGCGCTGTATGCGGTTCTCACCCTGACGCCGTCCGCCGTGAGCTGACACCTGGCTTTATTGTGACGTGTCCGACCGCGTCGCGCGTGAAGCGCATTCTTCATGCGTTTGATGGTCTGAACTTCAATCGACATCTGCAAAATTTTTTCGCAACTTGCCTTGCGGAAGCTGCCAATAAGCGATGCAAGGCTGCTGACGTGATCGCGGCTCCGTGACGGTTTGACCATCAGGGAGCCGCGGCAGTAAAGCGATGATGTGCGGACTGATCGCGGCAACGCGAACATCCAGCGGAGCGAAGTTTAGTGGACGCTCACCGCTTCAAGCTCGTTATTCCAAGCATTGGCGATCGCCGCCTCGCGCGTATCGGTAACAAGAATTGGCGTGCCGTCTGCGGCATGCAGCGCGAATAATTGTACGCCCGGCTGCATCTCCGGCGCCTGCGGGTAAAGCTCGTGTACGTCTTCCGACCTGATCGGTTTAACATACGCAATCTTGCCTCCGCCCAGTACGGCAAAAGCCTGCGTCGACATGATCGGGTTATCGATTTGGTTCTCAGTCATGTCCGCTACTCCTTCCTCGACTCAAGTGCCCCCTGAAAGATTGGTTCCATCGCCCTTCGTCGCATATCGGGGTTGGCTAACCCTTAAATGCCGCTACTCGTGCGGGGTGATGGAAATGCTCCGTACGATCCGGGCCGGCTCCGGCCGCGCCAGGTCGATCGACAGCAAGCCGTTCTTCAGATCCGCCCGAAGTACCTCCATCCCGTCGGCGAGCACGAACACGCGCTGAAATTGACGGGCGGCGATACCGCGATGGATGAACTGCCTGCTCTTGTCATCGGTCTGGCGACCGCGAATGACCAGTTGGCTTTCCTCAACACTCACTTCGAGCTGATCGAGGGTGAAGCCGGCAACGGCGAGCGTGATGCGCAGGCGATCGGGGTTACGGTCGTCCCGCGGCAGGCGCTCGATATTATAGGGGGGATATCCGTCCGCCGCCTTGGAAACGCGGTCGAGCACACGCTCGATCTCGTCGAAACCCAAGAGGAAGGGGCTGGACAACGTAGGCATTCGGGACATCTCAAAGCCCTTTCAAGCAGCTTTGACGGGGCCCAGAAGTGGCACCCCCTATTACCATTCCAGCGAACCCGCCGGTCTGGTTCCCAGAATATGGGTGTTGCGGCCGGTGGTTCAAGCGCGTCTTGGATGGCCCTCCTGCGGCGTTTCGGGAGACCTTAGGGATTGGCCTTTTCGAACTGGCGCAGAATTTCGTTGCCGCGGCGGACAGCGTCGTCGAGGGCCGTCTTGGCGGCCTTCTTGCCGGAAAGGGCAGCCTCCAGTTCTTCCTGGATGATGTCCCGCACGACGACATAGGAGCCGAGCCTCAGGCCCTTGGAATTCTCGGTGCCCGGGTTGAGGGTCATCTGCTGGATCGAGATGTCGGTGCCCGGATTGCGCTCATAGAAGCCGATGGTGCGGCCGTGCTCGTAAGCGGCGCGGGTGATCGGAAGATAGCCGGTCCACTGATGCCATGCTGCCTGAACCTCAGGCCGGGAGAGAAAGGCAAAGAAGCGGGCCACGCCCTTGTATTCGGCCTCCGGCCGGCCCTGCAGCACCCACAATGATCCGCCGCCGATGATCGAATTCTGCGGCGCGCCGGCGACATTCGGCCAGTAAGGCAGCATGCCGTAGCCAATCTCGAATTTCGAATTGGCGATGATGTCCGCGCGGGCCGCGGACGAGGAAATCAGAATGCCGCATTCGCTGTTGTAGAAGCGCCGTTCGGCCTCATTGGTGCGGCCCGAATAATCAAACAGCTTGGTCTTCTGCCATTCGGCCAGCGTGGCGATATGGCCGGTGACGACGAGGTTGTTGAATTGCAATTCGGCGCCGAGACCACCCATGCCGTTATCCAGCGAAGCCAGCGGCAGGTTATGGAAGGCGGAGAAATTCTCGATATTGATCCAGGCCGGCCAGCCGGTGGTGACGCCGCACGGAATATTGCGCTCGCGCAGCTTGCGCGCGGCCGCTTCGACGTCCGGCCATGTCAGCGGAGCGCTATCGGCGTCGAGACCGACGAGACGGAATTGATCCTTGTTGTAGTAGAGGATCGGCGTCGATGCGTTGAACGGGAATGACAGCATGTTGCCGTTCGCATCCGAGTAATAGCTGGTGACCGACGGCAGATAAGCTGCCTGCTCGAAGGCCACCCTCTGATCGGCCATCAACTGATGCACCGGGTAGATCACGCCCTTCGCGGCCATCATCGTTGCGGTCGCGACTTCCGCCGTCTGCACGATCGCCGGATGCTGTTTGCCGCGCAGCGCCACCATGGCCGCCGTCATGGTCTCGGTGTAGAGGCCCTTGTAGGCGGGGACGATCCGATAGTCCGGCTGCGATGCGTTGAAGTCCGATGCCAGCCGCTCGACCTCGCGGCCCAGCTCGCCGGGCATGGCGTGCCACCAATGAATGTCCGTCACGGCGAAGGCGGGGCCGACGGTCGACAGCGCGGCCGTCAGCACAGCGGCAGCAAGACGGCGAAAGGCCATGTGATTCCCCCGGAGCGGCGCATCTTGGTCCGTGCGCGCCGTAGTCATTTACCGGGGAGCGGGAACAGCATCAATCCGCGAGAAGGCGTCCCGTATCGGCCTCGCGGTGATGTGAGGGGAAGGTGAACGCGCACAGGAGGTGCCGTGAGAAGGGGACCGATATGCCGGTGAGGTCCCAATCGGTTATCATCGTTTGAAAGGACGCCGGTCGCTGGAAGAGGGCTTGATGAGGGAGAAACCAGTGAAAGTTGCGGGGAAAAGCACGGGCAAACGCAGCGCCGCGACACCCGGCAGGGCCGTTCCGAAACAGCAATCCGACAACGGCTCGCCCAGGCTTCTGTCAGGCGGCAATCCGCAGATTGCCAAAGGTTACGGCGATGAGCCTGTGCAGGCTTACATCGCGGCCATGCCGGGCTGGAAAAGCGACGTCGGGCGCCGCGTCGACGCGATCATCGCACGCACCGTTCCCGACGTGCGCAAGGCCGTGAAATGGAACTCGCCGCTGTATGGGATGCAGGACAATGTCTGGTTCCTCGGCATTCACGTCTACACGACGTACATCAAGGTGGCGTTCTTCCGAGGCGCAGCGCTGAAGCCCGTTCCGCCCGGCACTTCGAAGCAAAAGGACGTGCGCTATCTCGACATCCGCGAGGATGATGACTTCGATGAAGAGCAGTTTGCGAATTGGGTAGAGCAGGCTAGCCGATTGCCGGGCGAGAAGATGTGAGCGGGCGTGGACGTCAGCAGTCTGCCCAGAGCGCTCGGAAAGGAAGTCCAAAAGCGATTGAGGTCAGCCTGAAAAGAAAAAGCCGCCCGGAGGCGGCTCGGATCGACCGGCGCTTCGTGTGCCAACAAAGCCGCGAAGCGGCGAGGTTTGGTGGAGCCAGGCGGGATCGAACCGCCGACCTCTTGCATGCCATGCAAGCGCTCTCCCAGCTGAGCTATGGCCCCTATCTTTCACCAACAGGCCGCGCTGGATAACTGCGGCTGTTTGCTTTTTCAAGCGTCACGACTCTCGAGTGCGACGCTTGAACACCGTGCTTCTAGATGAAGCACGCGTGGCGTCAACTCTCTTCGTCCTTTTCGAGGCCGTCACCGATAATATCGGTCACGTCGTCGTCGCTTTCCTCATCGTCCTCGATGAAGGTCGAATCATCATCGTCATCGCCGTCGTCATCAACGTCGACATCGATGTCGTCGCCGGTATCCGGCACATCGGTCTTGCCGGTCTTGGACCCCTTGGACTCGGCATCGGCCTCCTCGAGCGACACGAATTCGGCGCCCTCGACCTCCTCCGTCTCCTGCTCGGCCTCGTTCTGAATCGCCTTTTCGACGCGACCACCACGGGTAGCCAAGGGTACGATCGGAACCACTTCTCCGGTATACGGCGAAATGACCGGGTTCTTGTTCAGGTCGTAGAACTTACGGCCTGTAACCGGACAGACGCGCTTGGTACCGAGCTCTGACTTTGCCACGGTTCGAGGTTTCCCTAAGACAGCTTGCAAGAATGAGGGGCTGAATTGGCGGCTCCGGCGCGCTCTGTCAATACCGATTGTGAGGGTTTTACGTCCGGTTGACGTGACGGGCCCAAGTGACGCGGCTAAGAAGTGCGTGCTAGGAGGGCGCAGTTTCGTCCAGGATGACCCGCCTTGAGCCATAATCTACCCCTCTCCCCACTGACCGCTCGGAAATCCACTGCCCTGAGCGGCCGCATCCGTGTGCCCGGCGACAAATCGATTTCGCATCGGGCGCTGATCCTGGCGGCCATGGCCGTCGGGGAGACCCGCATCGGCGGTCTGCTCGAGGGCGAGGACGTCATCAACACCGCCAAGGTCATGCGTGCGTTCGGCGCCAAGGTCGAGCGGACCGGTGAGGGCGCGTGGTCGGTGTGGGGGGTGGGTGTCGGCGGCTACGCGCAGCCCGCGGGCCCGCTCGATTTCGGCAACTCCGGAACCGGCTGCCGCCTGGTGATGGGAGCCGTTGCCGGCTGCCCCGTCACTGCCGTGTTCGACGGTGATGCCTCCTTGCGCTCGCGCCCGATGAAGCGCGTGCTCGATCCGCTGACCCGCATCGGTGCTACGATTGTGGATGTGGCCGAGGGCGGACGCCTGCCGCTGACGCTGGAGGGCGCGCGGGATCCGTTGCCGATCGTCTACGAGCCGCCGGTGGCGTCGGCGCAGCTGAAGTCGGCAGTGCTGTTGGCCGGTCTGGCCGCGCCGGGCGAAACCGTCGTCATCGAGAAGGAGGCGACCCGCGATCACACCGAAAAGATGCTGACGCATTTCGGCGCCGATGTGCAGGTCGAGCACGTTGGCGAGCATGGCCGCCGCATTGTGCTGAAGGGCCGTCCCGAACTGAAACCTGCGCCCTTGCAGGTGCCGGCCGACCCGTCGTCGGCAGCATTCCCTCTGGCGGCGGCGCTGATCGTGCCGGGCTCCGAGATCGTGCTGGAAAACGTGATGATGAATCCGCTGCGCACGGGGCTGTTCCTGACCCTGCGCGAGATGGGTGCATCGATCGAGACGCTGTCCGCGCATCACGATGGCGGCGAAGAGGTTGCCGATCTGCGGATCAAGGCGTCGGCGCTGCATGGCGTCGAGGTGCCGGCCTCCCGCGCGCCGTCGATGATCGACGAATATCCGATCCTGGCGGTGATCGCGGCCTATGCGCAGGGACGCACGCGCATGCGCGGCTTGAGCGAATTGCGGGTGAAGGAATCCGATCGTCTTGCCGCAACGGCGGACATGCTGCGCGTCAATGGCGTGAATGTCACGATCGAAGGCGACGATCTGATCGTCGATGGCTCGGGCAGCGTGCCGGGCGGCGGAGTTGTCGCCACCCACATGGATCACCGGCTGGCGATGTCCGCCCTGGTGATGGGGCTCAACAGCGAAAAGCCCGTCAGCGTTGACGACGCAGCGTTCATCGCCACGAGCTTTCCGGACTTTGTCGGATTGATGCAGGGCATGGGCGCGAATCTCGCGCCCTGAACCCGTTGCAAGCTATTCGGCGGCCTGTGCGAATGAGGCCGTCGCATCGGCGGTTTCGAGCGCCACCGCGACCGACTGGATGATGGCGGCATAGCGCACACCATTCTGGATCGCGTCCTCGCTGACGCCGGCGTCGCGCAATACCTTGTCATGCGCGTCGATGCACTTGCTGCAGCCGTTGATCGCCGAGACGGCGAGCGACCACAGCTCGAAATCGGCCTTGTCGACACCCGGATTGGCAATCACGTTCATGCGCAGGCGTGCGGGCTTGGTTTCGTAAGCCTTGTTCGCTGCGATATGCACGAAGCGGTAATAGATGTTGTTCATCGCCATCACCGCCGCTGCGGCCTTGGCGGCGTCGAGCGCTTGCGGCGAGAGATGTTCGCGGGCGAGGGCTTCGAAGGCGCGGATGACGTCGGCGTTGCGGGTGGCGATCGCGCAGGCCAGGAACAGGCCGTAACGCTGCTGTACCGGCAGGGCTTCGTCCGACAGCATCGACGACAGGTTGAGCTTCACATCCTTCGCGAATGCAGGCAGCCGGTTCTTGAGGGCCTCGATCGGCACGGCGGGTCTCCTTGGATTTGATTCTGTATGTCCATTCCCCGTTCGTCCCCGCGCAAGCGGGGACCCAGAAGCTTCGATATTCAGCACTGGATTCCCGCTTGCGCGGGAATGAACGGAGGATGGTTCTCGTGAATAAGAAAGCCGGGCTTAGGCTGCCTTGAGCACGTCGCCGCCAACCTCGCGGTTGCACGGGCAGAGCTCGTCGGTCTGCAGGGCGTCGAGGACGCGCAGCGTGTCCTTTGGGTTGCGGCCGACGTTGAGGTTGGTCGCATAGACGTGCTGGATCACGTTGTCCGGATCGACGATGAAGGTGTAGCGATAGGCCACGCCTTCGGGCGAGCGGATGCCGAGCTGGTCGACCAGCGAGCCCTTGGTATCGGCAAACTGCCAGATCGCCAGCTTGGCGAGATCCTTGTGGTCACGGCGCCAGGCGAGCTTCACGAATTCATTGTCGGTCGAGCCGCCGAGCACGACGGCGTCGCGGTCCGAAAAATCGCCGGCGAGACGGGCGAATTCGGCGATTTCGGTCGGGCAGACGAAGGTGAAGTCCTTCGGATAGAAGAAGATGATCTTCCACTTGCCCGGAAAGCTGGCCTCGTTGATCTCCTCGAACGCGGACTGGCCGTTCTCTTCATGAGCGTGGAAGCCGGGCTTCACGCCGGTGATGGAAAACGACGGGAGCTTGTCGCCGATGCCGAGCATTGCGGGTACCTTTTGCAGATTGAAAGTTGCGTATTGTGAAAATTTCGCGGATATGGTGCGATGCAACAAAATATTATTGCTACGCACAATGGCCGGTCCAGTCGGTTTTGCTTATCGCGTCGAAAAAATAGACTTATCCCTTCATTTGCTTGGTTTACCCCGCCCAAGACGTTAGACGGCGCTGCAGCGAAGCATGACCGCGATCGACCTTGGCTGGTTTGATCAGGCGCAAAACGAACGAGCTGGAGGGAATTTTGATCATCGCCATTGATGGTCCGGCGGCGTCCGGCAAGGGCACGCTCGCCAAGCGCATTGCCGCGCATTACGGCTTCCGGCACCTCGACAGCGGACTGCTCTATCGCGGCGTCGGCATGGCCGTCATGGCCGGTGGTGGCGCGCTCGACGA
>JAEYVN010000542.1 GCA_023431725.1 Pseudomonadota bacterium | reverse complement strand
GCGTAATTGTTGGTCGCAAGCTGGATGCCGGCGGACGCGACATAGGCGCCGAGATTCTGGATTTGCTGCGCACGAAGCGCGAGGAACTTGCCGTCCTTGTCGAGCGCCAACTCGCCGATGGTGACGTTGTCGCGCGCCTGGTTGTCGCTGTTGAAGGCTTCCGACCGGCTGGCCATCCAGTGCACCTTGCGGCCGAACTTCCTGGCCGCCGCGAGCAGCACCGGATATTCGGGATAGGCGCCGCTCTTCAGGCCGAACGCGCCGCCGACATCCTCGGTCACGACGCGGAGCGCGCTCTTGTCGATGCCCATGATCGCCGCAAGCATGTCGCGCATGGGACCTGCACCCTGCGAGCACACGCGCAACGTATAGCGCTCCGCCTTGGCGTCGAAGCTGGCGGTGCCGCCGCGCATTTCCATCGGCGCCATCACCATGCGCTGATGCGTCACCGTCACGCGCGCAACATGGGCCGCCGACTGGATGATCTGATCGATCGCCTCGACGTTGGCGGGATCGTCGACCGGCCCTGGCCAGTCAATGGCGAGATTGTTGGGAATGGCGTCGTAAAGCTGCACCGCGTCCGCTGCCAGCGCGGCGCGCCCATCGATCACTGCCGGCAGCTCTTCATATTCGACTGTGACCTGTTCGGCCGCATCGAGCGCTGCGGTGAATGTATCGGCGACCACCATCGCCACGGCTTCGCCGACATGCATGACCTTGCCCTGGGCGAGCGGCGGTCGATGCGCGAATGCGATCTTGGCGCCGCCCCGGCCGGGAATCGGCGGGTGGCGTGTCACCGTGCCGATGCCGGTCAGGTCGTCGGCGGTGATGATGCCGACGACGCCCGGCAATTTCGCCGCCTCCTCGGTGGCGATGGAAACGATCTTGGCATGGGCGTGCGGCGAACGCACAAAGACGGCGTGGCCTACACCCTGCTTCTCAACGTCATCGACGAATTTGCCACGGCCGCGAATGAGGGCGTCGTCCTCGACGCGGGGATCATTATGATGGTCTGACACGTTTATTCCGGCGGTTGTTCATTTCTGGTGTCGTGAGGTCCGGCCCCAAGACCTTGGAACCGAGGTGCGCTTGGCCTTGTTGCAGGGCTGGCGCGCCATCGCAAGGGTACGTTTTTCCCTGAAATTCCACCACCGAACCTGGGCCGCGGGGGTGGGGAAGAGATCGCGCTGTGAGGTGTTCCTGACGGTGTGTGTCTGGAGCCATTGTTCCCCCGGTTGTAGGCCAGGCACCGGAGAGGAAAGGCCAATAGATGCCATCTACAAGTGACTGGAAGATCCCATCGTCGGTTCAGCCGAGGTCCGAAGATTACGGCTATGATCTTGATCGCGCTTTGCAATCGGTTGTCGGGTTGCGGGCGATCGCGCCGGCGGACGCATTCACGGCGGAGACGCTGGGAACCGAGAGGGCCGGTCATGGGGTGCTGATCCGCAACGACGGTCTGATCCTGACGATCGGATATCTGATTACCGAGGCCGAGCAGATCTGGGTCCACCTGTCGGATGGTCGCTCCATGCCGGGGCATGCGCTGGCGTATGACCAGATGTCCGGTTTCGGGCTTGTGCAGGTCTTGGCGCGGATCGACGTGCCGGCGCTGCCGCTTGGTTCGTCGGCCGGGCTGCAACTCGGTGACGATATCGTTATCGGCGGCGCTGGCGGTCGCAAACGGTCGGTCGCGGCCAAGGTGGTCGGAAAGCAGGAATTCGCCGGCTATTGGGAATATGTCCTGGACGAAGCGATCTTCACGGCGCCGTCGCATCCCAATTGGGGCGGCACGGCAATGATCGGTCCAGACGGCGATCTGCTTGGCATCGGTTCGTTGCAGCTGCAGGCCAATGGCGGCAAGGACATCAATATGGTCGTGCCGATTGATCTCCTGAAACCGGTATTCAACGATTTGCTCACGCAGGGGCGTCCTTCGGGGCCGGTGCGTCCGTGGCTCGGCTTCTATGTTGCCGATGCCGACGACAGGCTTGTGGTGATGGGGCTCGCCGACAAGGGGCCTGCGCAACGTGCGAAAATCGAAACCGGCGATACGGTGCTTGCCGTCGATGGTGTCAATGTCGATGGACTCGCTGATCTGTTTCGGAAAATCTGGGCGACCGGACATGCTGGCGTCGAGGTGCCGATGACGCTGGTACGCGAAGGAAAGACATTCGACGTTGCGGTGAAATCGGGCGATCGCAATCTGCTGCTCAAGACACCGCGCATGCACTGACCAGCAAAGTCCGGCGGTCAGACTACAGGCGTCCGGACGCGACACCATTCGACGTTTCGAATTGATCGGCGCGCAGCAGCATGGTGCCGATCCCGCTCGCGATCGACAGCCGCACAGGGGCGAGGACGCGTGTGCCGGCGATTGGCACGAACCAGATCTCGATGTCGCGTCCCTCGATCAGGAACGTGAGCAGCGGTGTGGACGCGCGATGTCCGGCAATCGGCGTGAACTTGACCGCGCAAACCAGCGCCGGCCCGGAATAGCCTTTCTCCGGCATGGCCTGGTCGTT
>JAEYVN010000508.1 GCA_023431725.1 Pseudomonadota bacterium | reverse complement strand
GGGCTGGGTGGCCGGGCTGCCGAGAATGGTATCCGGCCGCTTCTGGGTGCCAGACAGTCCTCGGTGTTTTCCGTGCCGTCGCGGGCGGCACTCGAAGCTCTCGATTATCGAGAGGCTTGCGGCATCGCGCTGACCACCTCCGATCCGCCTCGCAAGATCTCCAAGCAGCTTTTCATGATCGCGCCGAAAATCCGCGAACTCGACGCAGCCTTGCGCGAGAACGCCGTGCTGGCGGCACGGACCTTCGAGGTTCATCCCGAGGCCGCGTTCTGGCGCCTGAATGGCGAACGCGCGCTGGCAGAGCCCAAGAAGGTCAAAGGCAAGATCTACGAGCCGGGCCTGCGTCTGCGGCGCGATTTGCTGGCTGCAGCCGGCTTACCGCGCAATCGTATCGAGGCCGCGCCACCGCCCGGCGCTGCGACCGACGACCTGCTCGATGCCTGCGCCTGCGCCGCCATTGCCCGGCGCATTCACGCCGGCATTGCGCGACCGGTTCCCGATCCACCGCCGCGCGATGCCTATGGGTTGCCGATGGCGATCTGGACGTGAATAAGAAGGCCCGAGACAGCCTTCAGAGAACGAGTGGTCCCATGAATTTTCCAAACCGTCTTGTCGAAGGTTACTCCGCTTTCATCGGTGGCCGATTGCGCGAGGAACAAAGCCGCTATCAGGCGCTCGCGGAAAAGGGGCAATCACCGGAAATCATGGTGGTGGGCTGCTGCGATTCCCGCGTCTCCCCGGAAGTCATTTTCGATTCCGGGCCGGGCGAGCTTTTCGTCGTGCGCAACGTCGCCAACATCATTCCGCCTTATGAGCCGGACGGCCATGCGCATGGTGTGTCGGCGGCGCTGGAATTCGGAGTTGCGGCGCTGAAGATCAAGCACATTGTCGTGCTCGGTCATGCACAATGCGGCGGCGTACGCGCCTTTGCCGAAGACGCGGAGCCATTGTCGCCAGGCGACTTCATCGGCAACTGGATGAAGCTGATGGCACCGGCCATGGACAAGGTCGGACCGCGCGGATCACTGTCGCCGGCCGAATATCTCTGCAAGCTCGAACAGGCCAACATTCGCAACAGCATCGACAATCTGATGACGTTTCCGCGCCTCGCCAAGATGATCGAGCGCGGCGACGTCAGGGTGCATGGCGCGTATTTCGGCGTCGCGACCGGAGCTTTGTCCGTGTGCGATCGCGATAGCGGGGAATTCCGTCCGGTCGCGCAAGCGCAGCACGCCGAAGTGCTCAACGCGCCACGTTTTTAATATTCTATTTCAGGAACAGATAAGTGGCCGTATACGGCACACGGTTTTCCTGACCCGACCGGGCTTCATCGCAACTGACGGATGGTGTTGCTCCGCCGACCGTGGCAATCCGCAAGATTTCCTTGGCCTGCGTGAAGACGCCATTACCCTCGCGCGACTTGATGTCGAGGAGCAGCCAGGGGATCGCGTTTGCTGCAGGTGCCGGTGCGTTGGCCTTTACAACGCCAACAACCTTGCCGCCATCCATGCCTTCCCAGGTGGGTCCGCCGTAATGTTTGCCGATCTGCTTCTTCTGTGCGTCGAATAATTCGGCTTCAGGCGCCTTGAAGTTCCAGGCCCACGCGCCGGCAGCGTTTTTCCCGCAGGTATAGATCTGCACGCCGGTCGCCGGTACGTCGAGATAAACGGATAGGCCCGAAGGCTTGAGCGAGGCGGGCAAATCGGCGGGCGGCGGCGTTTGGGCCGACGCCAATTGCGCCATCAATAATAACGCCAGAATTGCAATCGGTGATTTCAGCATCATCCTTCTCCCAATAAATTGAGTAACGGAGTCCGCTTAGCCGGACGGCAAGGATGCCGTCCGCACTTCGATTGTCAAATCTAAAACGATCAGAGGCGGATTTAAGCCGCTTTCTGTTTCGCAGTGATCAGCTTGCGGTTGATCAGGCTCTCGGCAATCTGGATTGCGTTGAGCGCAGCGCCCTTGCGCAGATTGTCGGACACGCACCACAGCGCAAGACCGTTTTCGACCGTCGGATCTTCACGCACACGGCTGACATAGGTCGCGTCTTCGCCCGCGGATTCATACGGCGTGACGTAGCCGCCGTTTTCGCGCTTGTCGACGACCAGCACGCCCGGCGCGTTGCGCAACACTTCATGCGCCTCGTCGGCGGTGATCTCGTTCTCGAATTCGATATTCACCGCTTCCGAGTGACCGATGAAGACCGGCACGCGCACGCAAGTCGCGGTCAGCTTGATCTTGGGATCGAGAATCTTCTTGGTCTCGGCCACCATCTTCCACTCTTCCTTGGTGTAGCCGTCGTCCATGAAGACATCGATGTGCGGAATGACGTTGAACGCGATCCGCTTGGTGAATTTCTTGGTCTCGAGCTCGCCGAGCGAATAGACCGCCTTGGTCTGGCGATCGAGTTCGTCCATGCCGTCCTTGCCGGCACCCGACACCGATTGATAGGTCGACACGACAACGCGCTTGATCTTGGCCTTGTCGTGCAACGGCTTCAGCACCACGACGAGCTGCGCGGTCGAGCAATTCGGATTGGCGATGATGCCCTTCTTGGTGAAGCCGGCGATCGCGTCGGCATTCACTTCCGGCACCACCAGCGGCACGTCCGGGTCCATGCGCCATTGCGATGAATTATCGATCACCACGACGCCTTGCGCCGCGATTTTCGGCGACCA
>JAEYVN010000470.1 GCA_023431725.1 Pseudomonadota bacterium | reverse complement strand
GCCACCCGCTGATACGCGTCTTGCGCGAACAACAACGTAACATTGACGTTGATGCCTTCACCGACAAGCTCCTGGATGGCAGGAATTCCCTGGGGTGTTGCGGGGACTTTGATCATCACATTGTCCCGCCCAACGTCCATCCACAACCGACGCGCCTCGTCGAGCGTGGCTCCCGTATCGTAGGCGAGAAGGGGGGACACTTCGAGGCTTACATATCCATCACGCTTCGAAGTTTCTTCGTAGACCGGGCGAAGCTCATCGGCAGCGTCCTGGACGTCACGTACCGCTAACCGCTCGTAAAGCGTCTTTGCGTCCTCGGTGTCGGTTCCGAAATGCTCGAATTCCTCGCGGTAGTCACTGCTTCCGGTAATTGCTTTCTCGAAGATGGCCGGGTTTGACGTCACGCCCCGCAGCCCATCCTCCTTGATCAGTCGATGCAGTTCGCCACTGTTGATCAGGCTTCGCCGGATGTAATCAAGCCACACCGACTGGCCATACAACGGTAGTGCGCGCAGAGGGTTTTCAAGCGCAATCACCTCCGCGATGCGATGCCGATGCCGGGCGTCGTTGCTAAAGCGAGCCTTCAGGAAGGCGTCAATGAGTTCATGCGCGAGTTCGACGCCGACGACGCGACCGCCCAAAACGAGCACATTCATGTCGTCATGCTCAACGCCCTGGTGTGCCGAATAGGTGTCATGGCAGAGACCGGCGCGTATCCCGGGGATTCGGTTGGCCGCCATCGAAGCGCCAACTCCGCTGCCGCAGAGCAAGATGCCACGCTCGGCTTGCTTCTTGCGCAAGGCTTGTCCAACCGCTTCCGCATAATCCGAGTAATCGACCGGATCGGCATTGAAAGTGCCGAGGTCAAGGACCTCGCAGTCGTCCCCGGCCAAAAAGGACTTCACGGCCTCTTTCAGGGCGTATCCGGCATGATCGGAACCGATGGCGACGCGCATTCCTCACCTCGCTGCTGCGATCTGCTCCTTCGCCGCGGCGACCACGTTCTCGGGCGTGAAGCCGAACTTCTTCTGCAATTCCTTGAGCGGCGCCGACGCTCCAAAGGTTGCCATGCCGATGCTTCGGCCCCTCATTCCAACGTAGCGTGGCCAGCCGAGTGTCGAACCCTTTTCGACCGAGACCCGTGCAGTGACCGCAGACGGCAGAACCTGCTCGCGATAGTCAGGATGCGCACGGCAATAATGTTCGAACATCTCCCATGACGGCATGCTGACAACGCGTGCTTTGACGCCATCGGCCTTGAGGCTCTCGTAAGCCTCGATGCAGAGCGACACTTCACTACCGCTCGCCAGCAGCAGAACCTCGGGCGGGCCGTCACTGGCATCTGCGAGAATGTAGGCTCCGCGTCGCAAGCCATCTGCCGTCGCATACTTCCTCCGGTCCAGCGTGGGCACCGCTTGCCGGGTCAGAATGAGCGCCACCGGCTCATGCCGGAAGCCCGCAATGACGCGCCATGCCTCAACGGTCTCATTGGCATCGGCCGGGCGCAGCGTGATCAGACCTGGGATCGCGCGCAAGGACGCCAGATGCTCCACCGGTTGATGTGTCGGTCCATCCTCTCCAACACCGATGGAATCGTGGGTGAAGATGTGGATGACGGGAATCTCCATCAGCGCGCTGAGGCGGATGGCTGGGCGGCCATAGTCGCTGAAGATCAAGAAGCCCGATCCGAATGCTCTAATCTTCGACAGCGAGAGCCCGTTGAGGACGGCGCCCATCGCGTGTTCGCGGATACCGAAGTGTATATTCCGGCCGGACGGGTTCTGCGCGCTGAAGTCGCCCGCGCCATCCAAACGCGTCTTGCATGACGGTGCGAGATCCGCTGATCCGCCAAGAAGCCACGGCACCTGTTTGGAAAGGGCATTGAGTGCTTTGCCCGAAGCCTCTCGGGTCGCGACGCCTTTGGTGTCTGGAGGATAGACCGGGAATCCCTGATCCCACCCCTCAGGCAACTCACGGCGCATCATGCGATATCCGTGATCAGCAAGTTCGGGATATTGACGCCGATACTGCTCGAACATCGCCCACCACGCCTGTTGAAGCCTCGCGCCCCTCCCGCCGATGCCTTCCTGGAAATGCTCGCGCACGCCGTCCGGGATCAGAAATTTTGCGTCCACCGGCCAGCCGTAATAGCGCTTCGTAAGCCGGATCTCTTCTTCCCCCAATGGCTCGCCATGGGCCGCGCTCGTGTCCTGCTTGTGCGGAGCGCCATACGCGATGTGGCTATCGACGATAATCAGCGTCGGTCGGTCCTCGGTAGTCTTGAACGTCCGGAGGGCACGCTCCAGCATCCTCAGATCATTGGCATCGCCAACATGCGTTACGTTCCAACCGTAACCCATGAAACGCGTGGCAATATCGTCGCTGTAGGCAAGCGCGGTATTCCCTTCGATGGTGATGTGATTGTTATCGTAGATCCAGCACAGATTGTTGAGTTGGAGGTGTCCGGCAAGGGACGCAGCCTCGTTGGAGATACCCTCCATCATGCAGCCGTCGCCGCACAGGGCGTAGACGTCATAATCGAACAGCTCGAATTCAGGGCGATTGAAATAGGCGGCGAGCCAGCGCTCTGCGATCGCCATGCCGACGCTGGTCGCCAGTCCCTGTCCTAGCGGACCCGTCGTCGTCTCGACACCCGACGTCCAGCGATACTCAGGATGACCGGGGCATTTGCTGTCGAGCTGCCGAAAATGCTTGATGTCGTCCAGCGTCACCGCGAGATGGCCAAGGGTCTCATATTTGGGATTGACCGCTTTCACGCCGGTCAGATGCAGTAATGCGTAAAGCAGCATCGATGCGTGACCGACCGACAGAACAAAGCGGTCGCGATTGGGCCAGATCGGATGATTTGGATCGAAGCGAAGGACCCGGTTCCAAAGACAATAGCCGACAGGCGCCAGCGCCATCGGCGTGCCTGGATGACCGGAATTGGCCGCCTGCACGGCATCCATCGCCAGCGTGCGAATGGTGTTAATGCAAAGCTGATCGATCGGCGTCGTCGATGACGAGGCGATGCTTTGTGCGGGTGTAACAACGTCTGTTATGGCCATCACCATGACTCCCTGGTGTCAACCAGAGGCTAGCTGAGCAGTAGCAATCCTTGGCCAATAACCTGCGGACATAGCCTCAGTACGGCCAAGTCCAATTTGCTATTTCGGGTCGATCCGCTCCGTGTTCGTGCGCGTAGCGAAGATTGTCGATGATTGCGTTCTTCATGCCATCCTTAAGATGGGCAGCCTTCGAACGCAGCTTTGGTACTCGGTCGATCACATCGATCACCAGGTTGAAGCGCGATGTTTCGTTCAGTATCGCCAGCTCCAGCGGGGTGTTGATGTTTCCCTTTTCCTTGTATCCGCGCACATGCAGATTCTCGTGTCCCTTGAACCGATATGCGAGCTTGTGAATGAGCCACGGATAGCCATGAAAATTGAAGATGATGGGTTTGTCCGTCGTGAACAGCCCCGCAAAGTCGCGATCGCTCGATCCATGCGGATGTTCCGAATCCGGTTGCATCCTGAAAAGATCGACAACATTGACGAAGCGTAGTTTCAGCTCTGGCGCCTTCTCCCGCAGGATTGCCGCAGCCGCCAGGGCTTCCATCGTCGCGACGTCCCCGCACGATGCCATGACGACATCAGGTTCATCTCCAATATCCGTGCTCGCACGATCCCAAAGACCGATCCCCTTCGCGCAATGGATGATCGCCTCGTCCATGGTCATGAACTGAAGGTGCTTCTGCTTGTCGGCAACAATAACGTTGATGAGATCCGTGCTGCGGAGGCACTCGTTCGTGACCACAAGCAATGTGTTCGCATCCGGAGGAAGGTAGACGCGTGTCACAGTCGATCCCTTATTGGTCACCAGGTCGATGAAGCCGGGATCCTGGTGCGAGAAACCGTTGTGGTCCTGGCGCCAGACTGTTGACGAAAGCAGGATGTTCTCGGAGGAAATGGGCGCGCGCCAGGGCACGTGGTTCTTGCTGATGTCCAGCCATTTTGCATGCTGGTTGAACATGGAATCGATGATGTGCGCAAAGGCCTCATAGGTATGGAAGAGGCCATGTCGTCCGGTCAGCAGATAGCCCTCCAACCAGCCCAGGAGTGTGTGTTCCGACAGCATCTCCATCACCCGGCCGTCGGGGGCGAGTTCGCCGCCATCGGCATCCTCCGGCAAAAACTCCGCCAGCCATGTCTTCTTGGAAACTTCGTAGATGGCCTGCAGGCGGTTTGATGCGGTTTCGTCAGGACCGAAGACCCGAAAATGTGTCGGGTTATCCCTCATGATGTCGCGAAGAAACTCTCCGAGTGGTCGTGTGTTTTCGAACATGGCGGTCCCGCGCAGGTTCACGTCGACCGCGTACTGACGAAAATCGGGAAGCTTAAGGACTTTGCGAAGCAGACCGCCATTGGCATGGGGATTTGCACTCATCCGCCGGGTTCCCTTTGGCGCCAGCGCTCTCAGCTCTTGTATGAGCCGGCCGTTTCGGTCGAACAGTTCATCCGGCTTGTAACTGCGCAACCAGTCTTCCAGTAGTTTGAGGCTCGCAGGATTGTCTCGCACATCCGCAAAGGGAACCTGATGCGACCGCCATGATCCCTCGACCTTGTGCCCCTTGATCTCCTTTGGGCCGGTCCATCCCTTGGGCGACCTGAGCACGATCATCGGCCAGCGGGGCCGGAACGGCGTATTGGTATCTCTCGCAGTCTTCTGATGCCGGCGAATGTCGCCGATGGCCTGGTCGAGCGTGGCAGCCATCTTCTGATGCATGAGGGCGGGATTGTCGCCTTCCACGAAGTACGGCGTGTAGCCGTAGCCGACGAACAGCGCCTCAAGTTCCTCGTGGCTCAGCCGCGCAAGGATTGTTGGATTGGCGATCTTGTAGCCATTCAGGCTCAGGATCGGCAGAACCATGCCGTCGCGCACCGGGTTTATGAACTTGTTGGAATGCCAGGCCGTCGCCAATGGGCCCGTCTCCGCTTCGCCATCGCCGACGACACACGCAACGATCAGGTCGGGATTGTCGAACGCCATCCCATAGGCATGCGACAGGCTGTATCCAAGCTCGCCGCCTTCGTGGATAGACCCCGGCGTCTCTGGCGTAACGTGGCTGCCGATATGGCCGGGAAATGAGAATTGCTTGAAGAACTTTCTCAGCCCGTCTTCGTCCTCGCTGATGTCCGGGTAGATCTTGGAATAGGTGCCCTCGAGATAGACCGGCCCCAGCACGCCCGGCGCGCCGTGACCGGGACCAGCTACGAAGATCATATCGAGATCATGATGGATTATCTGGCGATTGAGATGCACCCATACGAACGAAAGTGCCGGGCTTGCACCCCAGTGGCCGAGCAGGCGATGTTTGACATGTTCGGGCCGCAGCGGCTCTCTGAGAAGCGGGTTATCCTTGAGATAGATCATTCCCACCGACAGGTAATTGCAGGCGCGCCAGTAGCTGTTCATAAGCTCCAGCTCCCGGTTCAGCGGCGCTGCTTTCTTGCTGCCCTTTCTGACTTCGTTAAGTTCGGATTTCGACAGGAGCTTTTCCACGATAGGTCTCCCATTAACCGGCGACGTCTCAAACCGGCGATGTGTCACGC
>JAEYVN010000387.1 GCA_023431725.1 Pseudomonadota bacterium | reverse complement strand
TTGTCGGTGGAATCGCCGATCAGCGATTGCACTTCGATGACCTTTTCCGGCGGCACGCCGAATTTCTCGATCACCTCGGCGACGCCGATCTTCTTGTCCTTCATCGTGTCGTACATGATCACGCAGTCGGTCACGAGCTGCATCAGATCCTTGTCCGACGAGACGATGGTGGCGCTGGCGCCGGCTTCACACGCGAGACGCGCATAGGTCGCGATCAGGTCGTCCGCTTCATAGCCGGCCTGTTCGAGGCATGGGATGTCGAAGGCGTGCACCGCTTCGCGGATCAGCGGGAATTGGGGGATGAGATCGGCCGGCGCGTCGGGGCGGTGGGCCTTGTAGTCGGGATAGAAATCGGTGCGGAAGGTCTTCTCCGATTTGTCGAACACGACCGCAAGATGGGTCGGCCGTTCCTCCGGCTTCATGTCGCGGAGAAGCTTCCAGAGCATGTTGCAGAAGCCGAGCACGGCATTGACCTGCAGCCCGTCCGACTTGCGGTTGAGCGGCGGCAGCGCGTGATAAGCGCGGAAGATGTAGCCCGAGCCGTCGACGAGAAAGACGTGATCGCCTTTCTTCAGCGCGACGGACTGGGCGGGTGCGGCTTTCGCCGGCGATTTGGCTGATTTTGCTGAGGGCATGGCGGCAATGTGGGCCGTCCCGGCGTCAATGGCAACGGAGCCGGTGGATATCCCGTCGCGCTAGAACTCGGGGCGATGCTCGCCAGTAGCAAGAGCCTCTGCTACTGGCGCGGCATGAAATTCGATTCACCCCTGCCGATCGACGACGCATTACCGGCGCTGACCGAGGCGCTGCGCACGCAGGAAGCCGCTGTGCTGGTCGCGCCGCCGGGCGCCGGCAAGACCACGCGGGTGCCGCTGGTCCTGAAAGACGAGCCGTGGGCTAAAAACGGTAGAATCATTGTTCTGGAGCCGCGGAGGCTGGCGGCGCGGGCGGCGGCCGAGCGGATGGCGAAGACGCTGGGCGAGGCGGTCGGCGAGACCGTGGGCCTCAGGGTGCGGTTCGGTTCCAAGGTGTCGAAAGCCACCCGAATCGAGGTCGTGACCGAGGGCATCTTCACCCGGATGATCCTCGACGATCCCGAATTATCCGGCGTAGTCGCTGTTTTATTTGATGAATTTCACGAGCGCTCGCTGGATGCCGACCTCGGATTGGCATTCGCGCGCGATGCCCAGCAGGGCTTGCGCGAGGACCTGAAGATCCTCGTCATGTCGGCCACCCTCGATGGCGCGCGGGTTGCCCGGTTGCTCGGCGAGGCGCCCCAGGTGGAAAGCCTCGGCCGTGCATTTCCCGTTGAGACTCAATACCTTGGCCGCGATGCGCGAGGGCATATCGAGCCGCAGGTGGCTGATGCGGTGATGCGCGCGTTGCGGGCCGAGCCGGGATCGCTGCTGGTCTTCCTGCCCGGCCAGGCGGAAATCCGCCGCACCGAAATGCTCGTGAAAGAGCGGTTGCTCAATCAGAGTATCGGCCAGAATACCGACGTCGTTGCGTTGTATGGCGCGCTCGACGCGCAGGTTCAGGACAGAGCCATCGCGCCGTCGCCGCCCGGCCGCCGCAAGGTCGTGTTGGCCACATCTATCGCCGAAACCTCGTTGACCATCGAGGGCGTCCGCGTCGTGATCGACTCGGGCCTCGCCCGCGTGCCGCGGTTCGAGCCGGGCGTCGGGCTGACCCGGCTCGAGACCGTGCGCGTGTCGCGCGCCGCCGCCGATCAGCGCCGTGGCCGCGCCGGCCGCACCGAGCCCGGCGTCTGCTATCGCCTCTGGAGCGAGCCGGAGACCGCGTCGCTCGAAGCCTTCGCGCGGCCGGAAATCCTGTCCGCCGATCTGTCGTCCTTTGCCCTCGATCTCGCGCAATGGGGCGTCAGCGATCCGGCGACGCTCGCGTTTCTCGATCCGCCGCCGCAGGCCGCCTATAGCGAAGCGCGCAAGCTGCTGACCGAATTGTCGGCGCTCGATGCGGACGGTCGCATCACCGATGAAGGCCGTTCGTTGCGCGCGTTGCCATTGCCGCCACGGCTGGCACGCATGGTGGTCGATGCGGCGCGCGAGAATGCCGGTGAACTGGCCGCCAATGTCGCGGTGCTGGTGACCGAGCGTGGTCTTGGCGGCAATGATGTCGATGTCTCCCATCGCGTCGATCAGTTCCGGCGAGATCGTTCGCGTCGTGCCGACGAAGCGCGGCGCATGGCGAAGCGCTGGGCCGACGAAGCCTCTCCACGCACACAGTCTGCTCCCTCCCCCCTTGCGGGGGAGGGTTGGGGAGGGGGGTCTGAAAGCAAGACAACGGATATAAGGACACCCCCCACCCGCTCGCCTTCGGCGATCGACCTCCCCCTTGCAGGGGGAGGTAAAGACAAAAGCAGTGTCGCGCCGTCCGGCAATGACGAAGTTTCAGTCGGCGCACTTCTGTCGCTTGCCTATCCCGATCGGATCGCGAAAAACCGTGGCGGCGGGCAGGGCAGCTTCCTGCTGGCGAACGGACGCGGTGCGACGCTCGATCCGGCGTTGTCGCTGGCGCGCGAGCCGTTCATCGTCGCCGCGGAATTGTCCGGCACGGCGGCGCAGGCGCGCATTCTTCTCGCTGCGCCGATCTCGCTGGCGGAGATCGAGCAGCGTTTCGCCGATCGCATCGAGCAGCGCGATGATGTGACGGTCGATCCGGCCACGCTGTCGTTGCGTGCACGCAAGGCGCGACGGCTTGGCGCGATTGTCTTCTCCGAGCAGATTGCGTCGGCCGAAGCATCGGAAGAAAACGCGATTAAGCTCGCCGATGCGATCGCCGCAGCCGGCCTTCAGCGCTTGCCGTGGAGCAAACATATCCTGCAATGGCGCGATCGCGTCACCTTCCTGCGCAAATCGGAAGGCGACGAATGGCCCGACCTGTCGAATGACGCACTGACAGCCAGTGTGCAGGAGTGGCTCGCGCCATTATTCACAGACAAGATCGGTTTAAAGGAACTGGGCGCTGATGAACTCTCCAATGCGGTGATGGAATTGCTGCCGTGGAATATGCGCCGCCGGCTGGATGCGGAGGCGCCGACGCATTTCGAAGCGCCGACCGGCACGCAGGCACCGATCGACTATGAAGCCGAAGCCGGTCCCACCATCGCCATTCGCGTGCAGGAACTTTTCGGTCTCAGCCGTCATCCATCGATTGCCGGTGGTCGTGTGCCGCTGGTGATCGAGCTTCTGTCGCCGGCGCATCGGCCGGTGCAGGTGACGCGTGATCTGCCCGGATTCTGGCAGGGCAGCTACGCCAGCGTGCGAACGGAAATGCGTGGCCGTTATCCCAGGCATCCGTGGCCGGACGATCCCGCCAATGCACTGCCGACGCGCAGAGCGAAGCGACCGGGAACCTGATTGCAGCTTGAGATGGTAGGCAGCCGTTAAAGCATTTGGCGGTATCAGGGGCACGCAATGCCGGCCGCTGGCCGACGAAGTACGTGCTTGAGGAATGACCGTGTCAAGTGAAGCCACGAAGTGCGTCGAGCTCATCCGCGATCAGATCGGCGATGCGGCAATCGATGTCGGGCTTGTGCTGGGGGTCGGCCTGTCATCCGTTGCCGACCATGTGACGCAAGCCATCAGTATTCCATACTCTGAACTGCCAGGCTTTCATGCGCCGTATGGCATGGCCTACGAATTGCTGCTCGGCATTATCGGCACGGCGCGCGTGGCTGTGTTCCGCGGCCGCACGAACTACGCCGAAAACGGCGACATCAATGCGATGCGCGTGCCGCTGGAAACATTGTCACTGCTCGGTGCGAAAGCCGTGGTGCTGACGGGTGTCGCGTCCGCGGTGCGCAACGATATCCAGCCCGGCATGTTGCTGACGGTCACCGATCACGTGAATCTCACCGGCCTCAATCCGCTGGTCGGAGAACCGGACGGCGCTGGCCATGTCGACATGAACGGCGTCTATGACCGCCATCTGCGCGAACGCTTCAGCCTGGCTTCGTCCCAACTCGGGCGCAAGACGCATGAAGGCGAATTGATGTGGCTTCCCGGACCGAGCTTCGAGACGCCGGCCGAAACGCGCGTGGCGCAGAAACTCGGAGCCGATCTCATCAGCATGACCATCGTGCCGGAAGTGCTTCTGGCGCGGCGGTTCGGATTGCGGGTGCTGGGCATTGCTGTCGCCACCAATCTCTCGGCCGGTTTGCGCGCGGAGCCACTGACGCGCGATAATCAGCTGCTCACGGCGGCGGCATCGGCTTCATCGCTGTCGCGCGTGCTCGGAAAGTTCTTCGAAATCTGGCAGGTCGAAAGCCGCGGCGTCCGGATCGCGTAGAGCTTTGCTGTTTAGTCGATGCGGCTGCTTCAAACTCAGTGCGCTCCCTCTCCCCTGTGGGGAG
>JAEYVN010000310.1 GCA_023431725.1 Pseudomonadota bacterium | reverse complement strand
AGCTAGCCGAGGCTTTCGCCGCGGCCGGCATCCGCTCGCTTCGCTACGATAAGCGCGGCATTGGCGACAGCCGCCCGCTCGTCACCCGCGAAGAAGACATCGTCTTTTCCGATTTCGTGAACGATGCCGTTGCCGCCATCCGCAATCTTTCGGCGCGACCGGACGTGTCGTCCGTTGTCGTCGTCGGGCACAGCGAAGGCGCGTTGATCGGATTGCTGGCGTCGACGCAGGCCGACGTGTCGGGTCTGGTGCTGCTCACCGCGACCGGCCGATCAATGCGGGCGATCCTGCATGATCAGCTCAAGAGCGGATTGCCGCCGGCCCTGGAGACCGAAGCACAGAATATCCTTGCGACTCTTGCGCAGGGTCAGCGCGTGACGACGGTGTCGCGCGAGCTGATGCCGCTGTTTCGTCCGTCCGTGCAACCGTACATGATCTCCGTTCTGAATATCGATCCGGCCATCGAGCTGGCGAAGCTGAAGACGCCGATTCTGATCATGCATGCGGGCCGCGACTTGCAGATCTTTCCGGCCGATTTCGAAGCGCTTCGCAAGGCCCGTATCGACGCACGTGTCGTTGAAATGCCGAATGCCAACCACGTTCTGAAAACGTCGCCGGCCGATCTCGCCGGTAATCGCGCGCTCTACCAGAACCGCGATGCTCCGCTCGATGCCGACGTCATGCGGCCGCTGATCGAATTCGTCCGCACGGTCGGGCGCTAGATCATCTCGCCCTTCAACAGCTTCGGCACATCGCCGGTGATGCCGGCGGCTTCGCGGATGAAGAAGCTCTTGAGATTCGGCAACCGGTCGACGACGCCAAGGCCCATGTCGCGGATGAGCCGCAGCGCATCGGAATTGTTGGAGAACAGCCGGTTCAGCCCGTCGGTCGCGACGCCCATGGCCATGGTGTCGAAGCGGCGCCAGCGCTGATAGCGCTCCAGCACGGTGACAGCACCGACATCGATGCCGAGCCGTGCGCCGTCGATGACCGCTTCGGCCAGCGCCGCGACATCGCGCAGGCCCATGTTCAATCCCTGACCGGCGATCGGATGAATGACATGCGCGGCGTCGCCGATCAGCGCAATGCGCTCGGCTATGAAGCTGCGGGCGACATACAATCCGAGCGGATAGGCGCGGCGCGGCGCGATGACTTCGATCTCGCCGAGGTGCAGACCGAAACGCTTTTCCAGCTCGTCGTGAAACTCCGCATCCGGCAAGGCGACGATGCGCTCGGCGTCATCTTTTGCTTCCGTCCAGACAATCGACGAGCGCTTGCCGGTCAGCGGCAGGATCGCGAAGGGCCCCGCGGGCAGGAAATGCTCTTCGGCGCGGCCATGATGTTCGCGCTCATGCGCGACGGTGGTGACAATGCCGGACTGATCGTAATTCCAGCCGTAATTGGCGATGCCGGCCTGTTCGCGGATCTGCGAGCGTGCGCCATCGGCAGCAACCAGCAATCGTGTGCCGATCGACGTGCCGTCCGACAGATGCGCGGTGATGCGTGCAGGCTCGTGCGCAAATCGCGACACGGCCACCGGCCGCAGATCGACGCCCTCGGCCCGCGCCTTGTCGAGAAGCGCCGCGACCATCGGGCCGTTCTCGATCATGTGCGCGAACGGCTCGCCCGGCGCGATCTCGCCGTCGAAGGTGAGGAAGCTCGGCCGCATCGCGTGATCGAGCTTGGAATCGGTCACCACCATGTCGAGCATCGGCTGTGCCTTGTCCGCGATCGCGGACCAGACGCCGATGGTTTCGAACAGGCGACGTGCGGCAGCGGCAATGGCGGAGGCGCGCAGATCGCCCGACGCGCGGTTCATCGCCGGATCGGCCACCACGACCGACAACGCGCCGCCCGACCCCTGCCTCAGCGCGATGGCCAATGACAGCCCCGCGAGTCCGCCGCCGGCGATGAGGATGTCCGTCTTGCTGGTGGTATCGATCATTGCTGTCCGGCTCTGCACGACTTGACTTGAGCCCGGAGTTTGGGCGCTTTCTCCTTAACGTCACGAGAAAGCGCTTTTCATGTCCGAAGCCGTATCCGCTCTTCTTCAGGTTCTCGACCTCGAAACGCTGGAGGTCAACCTGTTCCGTGGCCGCTCACCGCAGACCGGCTGGCAGCGCGTGTTCGGCGGCCAGGTGATCGGCCAGGCACTGGTGGCGGCCACCCGCACGGTCGAGAATATCGCCGTGCACTCGCTGCATGCCTATTTCGTACTGCCGGGCGATCCGAAAGTACCGATCGTCTATGCGGTCGAGCGCACGCGCGATGGCAAGAGCTTCACCACCCGCAGCGTGAAGGCGATCCAGCACGGCCGGCCGATCTTCATCATGATGGCGTCCTTCCACAATAACGAGGAGGGGCTCGAGAACCAGATGCGCATGCCCGATGTGCCGGCGCCCGAGACGCTGCCGACCGAGGAAGACGTGCGGCGCGATATCCTGCCGAGGCTGCCGGAGCCGGTCCGCCGCTATTACGAGCGCGAGCGCCCGTTCGAATTGCGACCCGTCGAATACGCGCATTACATCGGCAAGAAGCCGGCCGGCGATCATTTCAATGTCTGGTTCAGGACCACGGCCCGGCTTCCCGACGATCCGGCGATCCATCAATGCGCGCTGGCCTATGCGTCGGATTTCACGTTGCTCGACAGCTCGCTGGTGCCGCTCGGACGCACGCTGTTCGACAAGGAATTGATGGGCGCGAGCCTCGATCATGCGCTGTGGCTGCACCGCCCGTTCCGGGCCGACGAATGGCTGCTCTATTCGCAGGATTCGCCGAATCTGCACGGTTCACGCGGCCTGTCGCGCGGGCTGATCTTCCGCCAGGACGGGACGCTGGTCGCCTCGGTCACACAGGAGGGGCTGGTCCGGGTAAAGCGCGGCGGGTGATGCCACCCCGGCTTGAATCGCCGCCGTTGCTTTCGGTGCTTAATCTTTTGGCCGTTTGACGGTATATTGCAACCTGACGCCACGGCGCCGCGTTTGCATTCATTGCACTGAAGTCTTGGTGCGGAAGTCTAGCTGAAGTCTTGGCGCCGAAGTCGGAGTAAGCATGAAACTCGTGACTGCGATCATCAAACCCTTCAAGCTCGATCAGGTGCGCAGTGCTCTCGACACCATCGGCGTGCACGGCATGACCGTCACCGAGGTGAAGGGCTACGGTCGTCAGAGGGGCCATACCGAGATCTATCGCGGCGCCGAATACGCGGTGAATTTCCTGCCGAAGGTGCAGCTCGAAATCGTGGTGGCCGACGATAGTGCTGAGAAGGTGGTGGATACCATCACGTCAGCCGCGCGAACCGGCCAGATCGGGGACGGCAAGCTGTTCGTGACGCCGGTCGAGCACGCATTCCGCATCCGCACCGGCGAGAGCGACAGCGACGCGCTGTAGGCGGTTTTTCGGCATCGGTTGGAGGGTCCGTTTCCGCCTCTGCAGGAGCGGCAAGCTTATCATCTCGGCGGGCCGTTATTTAGCAAATGCGTCCTGCCAGGTGCGGGTTAGGAAGCATAATATTTCATATTTCACGAGCGGTATTGCCCCTCGCAGCATAAAAATTCTATTCAGCCCTGAATGACGGTGGATCGCCGCGATCCCCGAGTACAGGGCCTTCTGGGTATGAGAAAAACGATTTCCGGCGCTGCCGCTGCCGCCGCCTTGATTGTCGCCACGGCGCTCCCCGCGTTTGCGCAGGAATTTCCGACCAAGCCGGTCACGGTCATCGTCCCGTTCTCGGCGGGCGGTCCGACCGACGCGTTGATCCGCACTTTGGGCGAGCGCATGAAGGACAGCCTCGGGCAGCAGGTGCTGATCGAGAATGTGACCGGCGCCGCCGGGACGATCGGCGTCGGCCGTGTCGCTCGCGCACCGGGCGATGGCTACACCCTCAGCTTCGGCCACTGGAGTACGCATGTCATCAACGGCGCGGCATATCCGCTGCCGTTCGATCTGCAGACGGATCTCGAGCCGGTGGCGCTGCTGACCAGCTATCCGATGCTGCTGGTGTCGAAGAACGCCGTGCCGGCGAAAGACCTGAAGGAATTCGTCGCCTGGGTGAAAGCCAACCAGGACAAGGCTGCGGTCGGCAGTATCGGCGTCGGCAGCGCGGCCCATGTCGCCGGCGTCTATTTCGAAAACATCGCCGGCGTGAAGCTCAACTACATTCCGTATCGTGGTGCTGCGCCGGCATTGCAGGATCTGCTCGCCGGCAACATCGACTTCATGTTCGACCACGTTGCGAATGCGCTGCCGCATGTGAAGAGCGGCGCGATCCGCGCGTACGCCGTGACATCGGACACGCGCATTCCATCCGCGCCGGACATTCCGACCGTCGATGAAGCCGGTCTGCCGAAACTGCATG
>JAEYVN010000108.1 GCA_023431725.1 Pseudomonadota bacterium | reverse complement strand
ACCTCGTCCTTCGCCTTGCGGATCCCCTGATCGTGGCAGCCCATGCAGGAGATGCCGTTGGTCACGGTCAGATCCTTGCGCGACAGATCGCGCACGATCTGGGTCGGCCCCTTGTCGAGCCGCTTGCCGTCGGCCGTGTTCAGGTAATAGCCCTGGAAACCATTCGGCAGCGACCAGATGGTCTCACCGCCGTCGTGCTCGAACCCGTCGGCGCCACGCGGCCCAAGCGGATGTTCGAAGAAGCTCTGCTTGCCGCGATTGCCGGCGAAATCATACGAGGTCCAGAAGTAGCCCGAGCGCGACGGATGCCGCTCGATCATGCGGTTGTTCTGGCTGACGCCCGAACGCTGGAAGCCAGAACGCTGCGCAATGAAACGACGGATATTGCCGTCGACATCCACGCCTTCCTGTTTGGCGATGCCCTGGAAGGTGTCCGGCAGCTTCAGCAGCTTGTCATAGAGCGGCGGCTGCGACGCCGTGAAGGCAAACCAGTCCGCGCGCACATACGGCAGTTGCGTACCGGCCGCGGCCGTGAGCACCGCCTTCAGGTCGCTCTCGGGCTGCAAATTATATGGATAGACCGCGAGGACCTCATCCCAATCCTTCGCGTCCCAGCCGATATCGTCGATGTTGAAACGGATGATCGCCTCATCCGGATCGATGGTCTCGAGACGCACGACATCGGACGACCGGCTGAGGCTGTTGATCAGCTTCACCGCGCCCTGCCGGTAGACCTTCATGGCGTTATCGTCCATGCAGGCATTCTTCAGATGCGTCAGGGTGAGATAGCGGGTGCCGCGCTTGCGGGCATTCGACAGCCTGGAGAGATCGGCGACGACAAAGTTCAGCATGTCTTCGTTGCTGACGAACTTGCGTGCATCGCAGGCTGCGGCCGACCTGGTGCCGAGTTGCGTGATCCACGTCTCGAGCGCCTTGAGTTCGTCCGGCGTCACGCTCGGATATTTGGTCTCGCCTTCATATTCGACGTCGTAAGGCATCTCCTTGTCGACGATCTGCTTGAACAGCTTCGATCCGAATGGATTGCCCGGCAGGACGTAATGCGGGTTGGCCGCCAACTCGTCCAGCTGCAGCACATTGCCGAAATTCTTCGACGGCCGCTCGCGTGCGGACAGCTTGCCCTCCTGATGGCAACGCGCACAATGCTTGTCGAGGACCTCGAAGGCCGCTTTCGCCGCCGGATCGTCCGGAGGAGCAAGGACCGGCTGCGCGGACGCAGAACCTGCCAGTGTCAGCGCGAGGCCAAGGACGGCCGCCGCAGCCAGACCCGGGACCGGGCTAATCACTCGTTGACGACCGCTCATTGTGGTCTCCCATGACAAGTCGTTGCGACGCGCGGCGCCATTGCACCGTGTCGACTGTTGGTGTTCGCGCTGTCGGATTTCGTTCAATGGCTGCAAGGCAATTTCATTGTCTGACCGTTGTCCGATCAGCCCCCCCGTCTCGTTTCCCCAACCATACCGTATGTCCCGCTTCCCGCAGAATACGAAAAAGCAGGCAGGCTCGCCTTCCCGGTTATGGCGACTTCGATGCAAGAGCGATGAAATTGCGCGCTATTCGACAAGAATGACCCGCCCGGCGGGGACATGCCGGACGGGCCAAGTGAGACCGACGCTGGGTGGAAGGGGCGCCGCGCCGATCACACACGGGGCGGACAGCGTCTTTGCGAAGGCTCGGCCATGCGAAGATTTGGCCGTTTCGAAAGGCGCACCGCCGATCTCTCGAAGATTGGTCGGTGCGCGCCGATAAAGGTTCAAGACGAATTGGGATTTCGCATCGGCGAAAGGCCGCGGAAAACTAGCGTCCGAAAATGGAGGGAAACCATTCCGCCAGGGTCTGCCGGATCTCGCTGATCTTTCGATCAAGCCAATCACGGGCGGTCACGACTGACCCGCTCGGCTCCTCGGTTCTGGGATGTGCGTGCCGCCATTCCGCAGGCATCTCGAATTTTCCAGCCCACAAGCCACGCTTGGAGGATCGCGCCTGAGCCTGCACCTCTTCGTAGGGGCTGGGTGAACCGGCACGTCCCGAGGCTATGGCATAACCGCCACGGACCATCTCCTCGGCAATGTCGCGGCCACCGGCCTTGCAGGTGGCAATGAACCGTCCGAAGCGATCGGTATTCATTGTCCGACATTCGACCGGATGGGTGCCGATGATACGCCGCAACTCGGTGCGCGCACGGGTCCCGCACGGCCAGGTTTCCCCGTCGGCATCATTGCATTCCTGATGCAGCTCGGGGGCATCGATTCCGTACAGACGGTAGCGGCGCTCACCGATGCGGAACGAATCCCCGTCGGCGAGATGCACAGCATTGGCGCCTGCCTCGCAGGCAAACAGCACACTTCCGGCAATGGCAAATGAAATCAGCAGGCGCATAGTGGCGCGAATCTTATCCGTTATTGCTGTGTTGCACTGGCCGACAATCCGTCGGCGGGCTTGGCGCCGAGAGATGTCACAGCTTCAAAGGCATCCGCAAGGCCGGCGCCGAAATCCTTGTCGCGCCCTTTGGGCCCGAGGTCCCGTGCCGTTCGAAGAAGAACGCCGCGGACGGCGTCCGGCGAAAGCCCGGGCTCGCGCTCCAGCAGCAGCGCCGCAATGCCGCTGATATACGCCGTCGCGAACGAGGTTCCGGTCGCCATCTGGTAGCTGTCGCCGGCAGTCGGCAACAGCACATCGACACCCGGCGCTGCAATCGCAACGTGATTGCCGCGATTTGACATCGGGAACAGGTTGTCCCGCGTATCCGTGGCAGTCACGGCAATCACATTGAGATCGGCCGCAGGATAGAGTGGCGGTGACTTCGGTCCGGCATTACCGGCGGCGGCAATCAACACGATGCCCTTCTTGTACGCAGCCGCCAGCGCACGACCGATCACAGGATCGCGCGGACCGGCAAAGCTCATGTTGATGACACGGGCACCATTCCTGGATGCCCACTCTAGCCCCTTGAGGATATTGAACGTTGTGCCTTCAGCGTCCGGGCCATCGGGATCGAAGGCGCGGACCGCGAGAATGCGCGCACGCGGCGCAACGCCGGTCAGGCGCGAACTCGCAATGATCGCCCCGGCAATTCCGGTGCCGTGTGAGTGCGCGTTGCCACTTCCGCCTGCGGGATCGAAACGATCGGCGATCTTGCCGGCAATCTCGGGATGTTTCGCGTCGATACCGGAATCGATCACCGCGACCAGCACGCGCTCACCCTGTGCCAGTTCGTGCGCGCGCTGCAATTTCAGCTTCTCGGCGGCATATTGGATGCCCTCGCCGGTCTTCGACTGCTGCAGCGTGTATCGATAATTCGGTTGCACCGAGAGGATGCTGCTATCGGTCTCGAGCCGGCGGATCACGGTATTGACGTTGCGGCCATCCGGAATGGTCCAGCGGAACATGGTCGTGCCGCTGAGTTCGAAGCTCTGCGATTCTTCGCGATTGAGACCATGACGGCGAGCGAGCGCCTCGACCTGCTGCTGCGTCGGCCGTCCTGAGACCTCGATGACGACTTCGTTCGAATTGAACCGGCGCTCGCCGGTCGGTGCTTCGCCGCTTTCGCGGCGTGCGGTCTGCGGTGAATCGGATTTCGTCGACTTCGACAGACTGCGTGTTGCGGGCTCGGACCTCGCCGGCTTTGCCTGCGCATCCTCGATCGGTTTCACCGTGCGGACAGGCTTGCGCGGCGGTGTCGGATTGCTCGGCGCGCTCTGCACGCGATACCCCCCGCCATAGCCACCACCGTAACCGCTGCCATAGCCACCACCGTAACCGCTGCCATAGCCCTGGCCGAAGGCAGCCGGCGCAGCCGCAACAATCAGGCCGGCCGCAGCCAGAACCGAAGCAGCAAATCCGATCCGACGTCCTGAACCATACCGCATGATGCAATGCCTTCAGGGATAGCGCTTGTGATCCCACTCCGGGGCCGCCATCGCCGGCGCGCTCCGCGTTCCGTTTCGTGACCCATCAATTCGCAGGTGCAACGAAATTTATCACCTTGCTGTCCTGCAGCTTTTTCACGATTTCGGCAGTCTGGTCTTTTGTCGCAGACGCCACCCGGATCCGGAAATTACCGGCAGCCGGGCCGCCGACGATGGTCGCCTTGTTGGCCTCCAGGAATGCCGCAATCTCGGCCGCACTGGCCTGTGGAGCGAACTGGACCAGCGCCTCGACACCCTGACTGACCGGGGCAGCTCTGTCGGCCGATGCCAGTTGCGGCGAAGTTCCACTCCGCTCGCCGATCAGGCCACCGATCACGCCGGCCTGCAGCACCAGTGCAAGCACCGCCACACCGCCCGCATAGGCCAGCGTCCGCGGCGAGAAGCTCGCCACGAATTCCGAAATCCGGGTCATCAGGCTGACCGACGGCGCCGCATGACGGACCGGTTCGGCATCGATCTTCTCGAAAAGCTGTTTCATCGCCCGCGCCGAAGGTGCGCCCAGCGATTCATTGCTGCGAATGGTCTCGCCAAGTTCCTCACGCACCATCTCGAAACGGCGCGCCAGTTCCGCATCCTTGGCAAGCGCGCTTTCCACCCGTGCTGCATCGCGGCGGCTCAACGTTCCGGCGGCGTACCACGGCAACAGCAATTCGACGTCTTCACTATTCTCTGGCGCGTTGTTCGTCGTCATGGCCAACCTCTCTCGATTCCCGCCGCCTTCAAGGCTTCCGCCAATTTCTTGCGCGCATAGAACATGCGCGTCTTGACGGTATTTTCCGGGATGCCAACGATCTCCGCGACTTCTTCCACGGACTTCTCGTGGTAGTAGACGAGATCGATGATCTCCCGATGATCCGGCGAAAGAGTTTCGATGCACTTGCGCAGGATTTCGCTCTTATCCTTCTTCTGCATGACAGCT
Organism: Pseudomonadota bacterium; assembly: GCA_023431725.1. Taxonomy (GTDB): domain Bacteria; phylum Pseudomonadota; class Alphaproteobacteria; order Rhizobiales; family Xanthobacteraceae; genus Pseudorhodoplanes. Next base: position 3,457 of record JAEYVN010000108.1, on the reverse strand, counting down.
TCGGGGGTGTCGGAGACATCCTCGATCGCCTCTGCAAAGTCATCGTCCAGTTCAGCCTCCTTGCGGCCGCGCAGGGCCGAAAGAGCCTTGAACCTCGCGATCGCGAGCAGCCAGGTCGAGACGGCACTGCGTCCCTCGAAGCGTCCGGCCTGACGCCAGACATCGAGGAAGACCTCGCTGATCAGATCCTCCGCCGTGGCTTCATTACGCACCAGGCGAAGGACGAACCGGTAGACCCGTACATGGTGCCGCGCGAACAGCACCTGCATGGCGAGCCTGTCTCCGCCTGCGATCCGCTGGATCAGGACTTCGTCTGATGTCTGCTGCATCGTGACGGCCGGCTCATGGTTTTTGGTCGCAGGTACGCCCGGACCGGTTCAAGGGGATGTGAGCGAAAAGTTCGACAGGGCGGCAGGAAGAGAAAAATTCGCCCCGATCCTTCCTAATGCAACAGGTGATTATTCCCAAGGGGCCAATTTCGTTATTGTTATCAATGGCCTTTCAACACCCATCGGATATGGTCACGACTCATGACGCAGAAGTTCACTCTGGATTCGCTGAACGCCCTCTCCGCGGATGCCTTCACCGCGCGAGTCGGGGATATTTTTGAACACGCCGCCTGGGTCGCTGAAGGTGCGGCCGGACGCCGCCCCTTCGCGACGGTCACGGCCCTGCACGACGCCATGGTCGCAGTGGTGCGCGAGAGCCCTGCCGAACGGCAACTGACCTTCATCCGCGCGCATCCGGAACTTGGCTCCAAGGTGAAGCGGCTCGACATCACCGCCGAGTCGCAGTCCGAACAGGGCAGCCTGGGTCTCGACCAGCTGAGCGATGCCGAATTCACCAGGTTCTCGGAGCTGAACAAGGCCTATCGCGAGAAGTTCGGCTTCCCTTTCATTATCTGCGTGCGGCGGCATACGCGGGATTCGATCCTGCGCCAGTTCGAACGCCGCCTCGCGAACGATAGCGATACCGAGCGCAAGGCGGCATTGGATGAAATCGCGCTGATCACGCGGCTGCGGCTCGTCGACAAGGTCGATGGTCCCGGCATGCCGAAGACCACCGGACGCATCTCCACCCATGTTCTCGATAATGTCAGCGGCAGGCCGGCGCAGGGCGTGACGATTTCGCTTTATGAAGTCGGCGCCAGCGCGCGCGGGTTGCTGGGCAAGGCCGTCACCAATTCCGATGGCCGCACCGAGCAGCCGTTCGTCTCGGGGGGGCCGTTGCGGATCGGCACTTACGAATTGCAGTTCGACGTTGCCGGCTATTTCGCTGCCAACAAGACCGTGCAGGCCGATCCGGCATTTCTCGATATCGTACCGATCCGTTTTTCCGTTGCCGAGCCGGAGGGGCATTATCACGTGCCGCTGCTGGTGACGCCGTGGAGCTATTCCACCTATCGCGGGAGCTAGAATGCCGATACGCCACGCGTCGCTGATCGCCTTGTTGGCGGCGACCTTGCTGGCTTGCGCCACGACCGCGCACGCGCAGTTCGTCAACGCGCCGGCCGATCCCATCTGGTCGGTGCCGGAGATCGGCGCCCTGCCCGACAATGAGCAAAGCCGCCTGATCCGGCGCGGCCGCGATCTGATCACCGCGACCTATGCGCATATCGGTCCGGCCGTGGCCGACGAGACCAAGCGGTACGCCGGCAACAATCTCGCCTGCACCAATTGCCATCTCAATGCCGGGACGAAGAAGTTCGGCCTGCCGCTGTGGGGGTTGTGGGACGAGTTTCCGGCGTATTCGGCACGCCGAGGACGGGATATTTCGATCGAGGATCGGGTCAATTCCTGCATGTCTAGGAGCATGAACGGCAGGCCTTTGCCCGTCGAATCGCCCGAAATGCAGGCTTTTTCCGCCTACATCAGGTTCCTGTCCACGAATGTTAAGCCGGGCCAGACGCTCTCCGGCCTCGGCGCCGGCCACATGCCGGGACTGAAACGCGCGGCCGACCCGAAACGCGGCGCCGCCGTTTATGCGCGCGCTTGCGCGCTATGCCACATGCCGAACGGCCAAGGCCTGCGCCGCGACGAGGACGATCCGGCGCTCGGCTATATCAACCCGCCGCTTTGGGGGCCGGACAGCTTCAATGACGGCGCCGGCATGGCACGGCTGACAAACGCCGCGAACTTCATTCATTTCAACATGCCGAATGGCACAAGCTACGACGAACCGCGCCTGTCGCAACGGGACGCATGGGACGTCGCCGCTTATGTGATTTCCCGCCCACGCCCAAAGAAGGCTGGACTCGACAAGGACTTTCCCGATCTCTTGCTAAAGCCGGTTGATACGCCGTATGGCCCATATGCTGACAGCTTCAGCCAAAAGCAGCATCAATTCGGCCCCTACGGCCCAATCAAGGCTGCAATTGCCCGCCTGAAGGCCAAGTCTTTGAAATCCGAAAAGAAGAACTGAGGAAATGCATGATTGATCTCTATACTTGGACGACACCAAACGGTCGCAAGGTTTCCATCGCGCTCGAAGAGATGGGCCTGCCCTACAAGTCGCATCCGATCGATATTTCAAAGGACGAACAATTCGCGCCCGCGTTCCTGAAAATCTCACCGAACAATCGCATTCCGGCCATTGTCGATAACGACAACGGGATGTCGGTGTTCGAAACCGGCGCGATCCTGATCTATCTCGCCGACAAGACCGGCAAGTTGCTACCGAAGGATGGCGAACAACGCTATCGCGTCATCGAATGGCTAATGTGGCAGATGGGCGGCGTCGGCCCGATGCTCGGTCAGGTCCATCACTTCGTGAAATACAATAAGGGCAAAGCTCCTTATGCCGAGGAGCGTTACTCGAAAGAAGCGCAGAGACTCTACGGCGTCCTTGACCGCCGTCTCGAAGGCCGCGAGTTTCTGGCCGACGAATACTCAATCGCCGATATCGCGACCTGGCCTTGGATCTCCCGCTTCGAATGGCAGGAAATTGACCTGAACCAATTCCCGAATGTGAAGCGCTGGTACACCACGATCGCCAGCCGGCCCGCGGTGCAACGCGGCTATAAGCAGCCAAAGGACGTCGGCGACATCCCGATGCCTTAACAGGCTCATGCTCTCACAGTGGCGCCGCGGGTATGTTTAAGAAACCGCGGCGCAAATCCTTCAAGTTTTTGGGATCGAGCCACCGAAAAGGATTCTTTCGTCGCTGGTTAATGAATGCCATAGCATCACCACCCGCGCTTGGTGCGGTATGAGTAATCGTTCGTTCAGAACGAACACGAAATTCAGAGCACCTTTATAGTTTTCCAATGCCCTTCCGCTATCGCGTATGTAACAAAGAATACCGGGAGCGGGCGTGCCTTGTTATCCTATTTCCATCGCATCTCGTTTCGAGGACTTATCAGCATCGCGCTTGGCCTGATCGGCCTTGCCGTGTTTGCGATCGGCGCGACCATCATGGCGCTCCGTGAAGATGCGTTGCGCGACGCCACCAGCGACAC
>JAEYVN010000597.1 GCA_023431725.1 Pseudomonadota bacterium | reverse complement strand
CTATAGAAGGGATGCAGCGCATCGACGGGCACCGCGAGGATCTTCTCGTCGCCGCCGGCTTCATCTTCCATCAGCAGCGCGCCGACCGGGCGGCAGCGGATCACGGCGCCCGGCACCACCGGCACCTGGCTCACCACCATGATATCGCAGGGGTCGCCGTCGGCTGACAGCGTGTGCGGGATGAAGCCGTAATTGCTCGGGTAGAACATCGCCGTGTGCAGGAAGCGGTCGACGAACAACGCGCCGGAGCTCTTTTCGATTTCGTATTTCACCGGCACGCCGCCGAGCGGTATTTCGATCACCGCATGAAGATCCTTCGGCGGGTTGCGTCCCGACGAAATGCGCGCGAGGTCCATAAACAGCTACTCCAATCTCAAGTCTTTGAATTTTGCGGAATTTCGCGCCCGGCGACGCGCCGCCTCCTGAATGAGCACCCAATCCTCACCAGATTATGAAATTGGCATGGGCGTCGGCCGGGAAATTGCACAAGCCGGCCATCGACCGGTAGTCAACCAAGGTCGATAGCCGGGCCGTCAGTCCGGCCGCTTCAAGGGCGCCGCGCGGCTTTAGCGCGGTTATTGTTCCGAGAAAAGGACTTAGCCGCCGATTGACCGCTGGCGGGTCATTTGCTGGCTTGAGACGGCATGCCGGCGGCTGTATCACAGCCGTTAGTTGTGGAATGCAGTCGTCTCGCCACTCTTACCGGCCGATCCCGTAGCTCTCGTCGCGCAAGACCTTGGCGCGCTTGAGGATGCGGCACAGGCGCTGCGCCCAGTCGCGCTGGTCGCTTTCGGTCTCGATCAGATCGTGACGGATCTCGATCGCGACATGCGGCAGGCCGCGCTGCTCGCCATGCACCGGGATCGTGTAGTCGGTATCGTCGCTGACCATGTAGGGCTCGTTGTCGCCGACGGTCATCTCGTCTTCTTCACGCAGCAGACGCAGGATGAAGGCGGCGAAGCGCGAGTCACGATTGTAGAGCACGCCGGAATGCCACGGCCGCTGTATGCCCTTGAACACCGGCGTGAACGAATGCATGGCGACCAGAAAGGCCGGTTGCTCCTCGCGCTCGCGGCGGTCGAGTTCGGCGGTGATGGCATCGTGATAGGGCGCAAAGATCTCGCGCTGCCGCGCCGCGATTTCCTCCGCCGTCAGCTTCACGTTGCCGGGTACGGGCGTATTCTCGCTGAGCGGCGCGATCGATGACGGCGCATGGAACGGGCGGTTGCAGTCGATCACGAGGCGCGAATAGGGCTGCATGATCGCCGGCGCATCGAGCTCTTCGGCCATGAAGCGCACGACCGGCTCGATGCCGACATCCCAGGCGATGTGCCGGCGCAGTTCGCTTTCCGAAACGCCGAGATCGCCGAGCCTCCTCGGGACGCGCCGGCCGGCATGATCGGCGACCAGAAGAAAGGGTGACGCTCCTTCGGTCCGTAGTGTGACCACGGCGGCAGGTTCGTCCGGAGCAAGGAGTGGTGTGGCGCTCATCGGGGGTGTTCCGTCAGACTTGTTCCATCGGCACAGATCCGTCCGGCTGCTGTGGCGCAATGCCCAGGATTTGAACAGCCAGACCGGGGTGACTCAGCGTAGCCTTTGCAACGCCTTGAATCGACAAACGATTCGCGGCGCAGCGGTAAGTGCCATGATTCTTGCTTTTCTGAAGAAGCGAACAAGAAGATCCGGTTTGCCATGCCCATCCTGACGATCAACCATAGAACCGAATACCGTTATGCCCGTCCGGTCGCCTTTGGTGAGCATCGCATCATGCTGCGGCCGCGGGATGGTCACGACCAGAGGGTGATGGCTGAGTCGCTGGCCATCGCCCCCAAGCCGCTGGCAGTGCGCTGGATTCAGGATGTGTTCGGCAACACTGTCGGCCTCGTGAAGTTTGGGGCGCAGTCCGAACGTCTGGTCTTCGACAGCAAGGTGAAGGTGGATCATCGGCCCAGGCGGGGTGGGCATCTGTCGCCGGACGATTACGCCTATCTGCATCCCTTCGCCTATGACGACGACGAGATGCCGGACCTGGCGTTGCTCATCCATCGCGCCTTCGACGATCCCGATCGCAAGATCGAGTTATGGGCGCGGCAATTCGTGCGGAGCACCGGCCATACGCGCACAGAGGATCTGCTCGAAGAGATGACGCGCGCCATCAAGAGGGATTTTGTCTGTCGCCGCCGCTATGGTTCCGACGTGCAGCCGCCGCTGGAAACCCTGCACAGCAGCATGGGCGCGGCGCGCGACTTTGCATTGTTCATGATGGAAGCGGTGCGTTCGCTTGGCTATGCGGCGCGCTTCGTATCGGGCTATCGGCACGAGCGCGGCGCCGGCAACGAGCGTGTCGGCGGTGGTTCGACGCATGCCTGGGTGCAGGTCTATCTGCCGGGCGCCGGCTGGGTGGACTTCGATCCGACCCACGGCGCCGTCGGCAATCGCGATCTCATCCGCATCGCCATTGCCCGCGAGCCGCGCCAGGCCGTGCCGCTGTGGGGCAGCTACACCGGCGAAGCCTCCGATCATCTGGAAATGAAGGTCAATATCAGCGTGGTGTCCGAAGCCGGCGCGTGAGGATTAATAGGATTACCGACGCTGGCGCCGTTCCTATTTGTCGGACTGCTTACGCTCGTTTCTTGCCCTTCTGAGCATTCATATAGCTGCGCAATACCGCGTTGATCCTGCGTTGATAGCCAGCCCCGTGCTTCTTGAAAAAATCGAGGATGTCCTCGTCGACTCGGATCGAGATCGCCTGTTTCTTGGGTGGGATCACGACGGTGGCTTCCGACCAGTCCTCTTCATTCCAGTCTGGATCATCGGCGATCGAGGCGTTGATCTCGTCGTCACTCAGCTTTCGGAGCTTTTCCAGGTCCGTTTTGCCCCGTCGCGGGTCATCGCGTGAGATGATGGTGATATTTTTTTCTTTCATCGCGTCGTGCTCGCCGTGCCGAAATCACATGACATAGATCGTCTCGTATCGTGCAGATGAAGACGACCTCCACATCTTCGAGAAATCCGAACACCATGAAACGTTCTTCGCCGTTTCTGTCTGATCGTCGAACCGAATAGGGGCCGTTCAGGACAAGGCGCATATCCGCTAGATCGATATGCCGCTTGCCCAGGATTTTCTCACGTTTTGCCGGATCAAAACCAATGCGGCGAATTCCATTGAAGGGGCTGTCGCCGTCGGAATCATTCATTGGACACTAGCCACATTAAATATACAAACGTATATACAAATTGGCAATGCGCTTTAAGGCGGTGCTGTCAGCATATTGCGCCTGTCCGCCTGTGGAAAAGCGGGAAAACACTGAAAAAAGAAGGAAATACGTCCCTTACCGAATTCGCCCGGATTGGGCGGCTATCCTTGGGGGACATCGATTCGCTATAGCACCCCATGCGCTTCTCACCCCAATTCCT
>JAEYVN010000595.1 GCA_023431725.1 Pseudomonadota bacterium | reverse complement strand
GTATTACGGCTCCTACAAGGCGCCGCGCGAGGTGCTGTGGATCCTCGGCGTCATCATCTACCTGCTGATGATGGCCACCGGCTTCCTCGGCTACACGCTGCCATGGGGCCAGATGAGCTTCTGGGGCGCGACCGTCATCACCAACTTCTTCTCGGCTATTCCGTGGGTCGGTGAAACCCTCGTTACCTGGCTGTGGGGCGGCTTTGCGGTCGGCAATCCGACGCTGCAACGCTTCTTCTCGCTGCATTATCTGCTGCCGTTCGTGATCGCCGGCGTTGTCGTCCTGCACGTCTGGGCGCTGCATGTCGCCGGCCAGAACAATCCGGCGGGCATCGAGCCGAAGGGCGACAAGGACACTGTGCCGTTCACGCCCTACGCGACCATCAAGGACGGCTTCGGCATGGTCTGCTTCATGCTGTTCTTCGCCTATTTCGTGTTCTACCTGCCGAACTATCTCGGCCATGCCGACAACTACATCCCGGCCAACCCGGCCGTGACGCCCGCGCACATCGTGCCTGAATGGTATTACCTGCCGTTCTACGCGATCCTGCGCGCCGTTCCGAACAAGCTGCTGGGCGTCATCGCGTTGTTTGCGTCGATCGGCATTCTCGTGTTCCTGCCCTGGCTCGATTCCTCGAAGGTCCGTTCGGCACGTTATCGGCCGCTGTTCCGTCAGTTCTTCTGGATCTTCGTCGCAGTCTGCCTGGGCCTCGGGTATCTCGGTGCGAAGCCGGCTGAAGGCGGCTACGTGATCGCGTCGCAGATCCTGACCGTCTACTATTTCGCGCACTTCCTGATCATCCTGCCGCTGCTGTCGCGGTTCGAGACCACAAAACCCCTGCCGAATTCGATTTCTGAATCGGTGCTGAAGGAAGGCGTGCCGCTCGGTGCGTCGGCACCTGCACCGAAGAAAGCATGAAGGCGCGGAGAGAGACGATGACAATGCTACGCCCCTTCATTGCTCTTGCACTGGCATTCGGCTTGGCCGGCCCGGCCCTCGCGGCTGGCGAGGCCGAACAGCCGCCGATGCAATCCTGGTCGTTCTCAGGACCGTTCGGTAAGTATGACCGTGGCCAGCTGCAGCGCGGTTTCAAGGTCTATCGCGAGGTCTGCCAGTCGTGTCACAGCCTCTCGCTGATTGCGTTCCGCAATCTGGCCGAGCCGGGTGGTCCGGGCTTCACTGTGCCCCAGGCCATGGCGGTGGCTGCCGAATACAAGGTTCAGGATGGCCCGAATGACGCCGGCGAGATGTTCGAGCGCGCCGGCCGTCTGGCCGATCACTTCCCGAAGCCGTTTCCGAATGACAACGCCGCACGTTCCGCCAATGGCGGCGCGCTGCCGCCGGATCTGTCGCTGATCGCCAAGGCGCGCACCTACGAGCGCGGCGGGTTCTGGTTCCTGCTCGATCTCGTGACGCAGTACCAGGAGCAGGGACCGGACTACATCACGGCTCTGCTGCAGGGTTACACGGAGGCGCCGAAGGGCGCCAGCGTTCCGGAAGGCACGTATTACAACAAGTATTTCCCCGGTCACGCGATCGGCATGCCCAATCCGTTGAGCGACGGACAGGTCACTTATGACGACGGCGCGCCGCAGACCGTCGCGCAATATTCGAAGGACGTCACCGCGTTCATGATGTGGGCGGCGGAGCCGCATATGGAGGCGCGCAAGCGCCTCGGCATCCAGGTGATGATCTTCCTGCTGGTTTTCGCTGTGCTGCTCTACTTCACCAAGAAGAAGGTGTGGGCGGCGGTGAAGGAGCATCCCGAGTTGCTCGAGGGCAAAAGCGCTTCGACCGGGTCCAAGAGCCACTCATAACGGCGACTACATTCTGTGAGCATATGCCCGGCAATGCCGGGCGTATTGCTTTTAGGGGTAAAGCTCATGACGAAATCCGTTCTCGGTATCATCGGCGGCTCCGGCATCTATGATCTGCCGGGGCTGGAAAATGTCCGCGAAGAGCATGTCGCGAGCCCGTGGGGCGAGCCGTCCGGAGCGCTGCGCATCGGTGAGATGGCCGGTCTGCCGGTGGTGTTTCTGCCCCGCCACGACAAGGGCCATCGCCTGTCGCCGTCCGACATCAATTACCGCGCCAACATCGATGTGCTGAAGCGCGTCGGCGTCACCGACCTGATCTCGCTGTCGGCCTGCGGGTCTTTCAAGGAAGAATTGCCGCCCGGTACTTTCGTGCTCGTCGATCAGTTCGTCGATCGCACGCACAAGCGCGAAAGCTCGTTCTTCGGCAAGGGACTCGTGGCGCATGTGTCGATGGCGCATCCCGTTTCGCCGCGCCTGCGCATCCACCTCGCGGCGGCTGCCCGCGACGAAGGCATCGATATCGTGCGCGACGGCACTTACGTCTGCATGGAAGGCCCGCAATTCTCCTCGCTGGCCGAAAGCATGACCTACAAGCAGCTTGGCTATTCGGTGATCGGCATGACCAACATGCCGGAGGCGAAACTCGCCCGCGAGGCGGAGATTTGCTACGCGACGGTCGCCATGGTCACCGATTTCGACTGCTGGCATCCAGACCATGACGCGGTGACCGTGCAGGATGTCATCAAGGTGCTGGTCGGTAATGCCGAGAAGGCAAAGCGTTTGGTGGCCCGCCTGGCGCAGGATTTCCCGCGCGAGCACGAGCCATGCCCGATCGGCTCCGACCGAGCGCTCGATAACGCACTGATCACGGCGCCCGAGGCGCGGGACCCGGAATTGGTCAAGAAGCTGGACGCCGTGGCCGGACGAATCCTCAATTCGTGACTGCCCGGCTGCTGTGGATAGGCTATAAGCGTCCGCCCGGACGGGACGAGCCCGGATGGCGTATCGGATTGGCCCATCCACGAGCGTGTTCATGTCGGCGTCTGCCTCATCCAACAGGCTTCTGCTCCTCACCTACGTCGCCGCCATCTTTCTGAGTGCTGCGCTGCTGTTCGTGGTGCAGCCGCTGTTCGCCAAGATGGTGCTGCCGCAGCTCGGCGGCACGCCGGCGGTGTGGTCGGTGGCGATGGTGTTTTTCCAGGCCATGCTGCTGGCCGGATATACCTATGCTCATCTGCTGACACGGTATCTGCCAGGCCGCCGCTCCGTGGTGGTCCATCTGGTCGTGATGATCGCCGCGACATTCGCGTTGCCACTGACGATCGCGGCGGGATGGGGACGGGCGCCGGCGCAGGGTGAGGCGTTCTGGCTGCTGGGATTGTTCGCAGCGTCCATCGGTCTGCCTTTCTTCGCGTTGTCCGCCAATGGACCCTTGCTGCAGGCCTGGTTCGCGCGCACCGGCCATCCAGCGGCCAAGGACCCTTATTTTCTTTATGCCGCCAGCAACGTCGGCAGTTTCCTTGCGCTGCTCGCCTATCCGTTCGTGATCGAGCCGTTCTCCCGGCTTGGCCAGCAGACGAGTGGCT
>JAEYVN010000574.1 GCA_023431725.1 Pseudomonadota bacterium | reverse complement strand
CTCCCGGGTGACACGCCGCAACGCGACACCAATCTCAATCCGGATGAAATCATCACAGCGGTCGAACTGCCGCCGCAAGGCTTCAGTCAGAATTACACCTACCTGAAGATCCGCGACCGCATGTCCTACGCCTTTGCGCTCGTGTCCATCGCGGCGGGCATGGAAATGGATGGCAAGACGATCCGCCAGGCCCGATTTGCACTTGGTGGCGTCGCCCATAAGCCGTGGCGCGACCCGACGGCCGAAGCGGTGCTGAACGGCCAGCAGGCAACGCCGGAAACCTTCTCCCGTGCAGCGGACCATCTGCTCCGCGATGCCAAGGGCTACGGGCACAACACGTTCAAGATCGAACTGGCGCGCCGTACGATCATCCGCGGTCTCACCCAGGCCGCGAATGGCACGCCGCAATCGCAGTCCAACAAGAAGATCGCATAGAAAACCATGCGCCGCGCCGGTCCATCGCCCCCTGCAACCGGCCTCAGTCGCCGGCATCTTCTTCAGGGCGCGATCGCGGCCGGCGCGCTGGGATACGGACATGCAGATGCTGCACCGCTTGCAGCTCCGGCACAACACATCAGCCAGGCGAGCAACCCCATGACCTCTGCGTATATCGGCACCCCCACCTCCCGCGTTGACGGCCATGCGAAGGTCACCGGCGCAGCGAAATATGCCGGCGAGTACGGCGCACCGGATCTCGTGCACGCCGCGATTGTGACTTCGACCATTGCCAAAGGCCACATCACGCGGATCGATGTCAGTCACGCCATGGATGTCGACGGCGTCATCGCCATTCTGACTCACAAGAACCGACCGGCCATGGCTGATAACGACAAGGCCTATAAGGACGACGTCGCGCCCGAAAACGGCTCGCCTTACCGTCCGCTGTATGACGACAAGATTTTGTTCAGCGGTCAGCCGGTCGCGCTGGTATTGGCCGATGACTGGGAAACTGCGCGTTACGCGGCCTCGCTCGTGCATGTGGAATACAAGCAGGAAGCGCATGTCACGGACGTGTTCAAGGCGAAAAGCGACGCCTTTTCCATTGATGACCCTGCCAAGCCGCGCGGCGACGCCGCCAAGGCGTTCTCTGCCGCAAAGGTGCGCCATGAGGCGGAATATTACGTCCCGATCGAACATCACAATCCGATGGAGCCGTTTGCCACGACCGTCCAATGGGACAACGGCGGCAAGCTGACGGTCTATGACAAGACGCAAGGCGTGCAGAACGTGCAGCGCTATCTCTGCAGCGTCTTCAACATGAAGTCGGATGATGTGCGCGTCATGAATCCCTACATGGGCGGCGGCTTCGGCTCGGGACTCCGGCCGCAACATCAGGTCGTGCTCGCAGTCCTCGGAGCACAGGCCCTGAAACGGTCCGTGCGTGTCGTATTGACCCGTCAGCAGATGTATTCGCTCGGTTACCGGCCGGCGATGATCCAGCAGATTCAGCTTGGCGCCAAGGCGGATGGCACGCTGGACGCGATCACGCATGACGCGATCACCGTGACGTCGCAATATGAGGACTTCCATCGCAACGAGACGACGTGGTCGGGGCTCCTGTACAAGAGCGAGGCCGCGAAATACGAGCACAAGCTTGCCCGGCTCGATCTCCCGACGTCGGCGGATATGCGCGCGCCGAGTGCGACGACGGCTGTTTACGCCCTGGAATCGGCCATGGATGAACTGGCTGTCGCACTCAAGATGGATCCGGTGGAACTGCGGCTGCGCTGCTATTCCGACCGCGACCAGACCACCGGCCTGCCCTTTAGCAGCAAGAACCTGCGCGAATGCTACACGCAAGGTGCGGAAGCCTTCGGCTGGTCGAACCGCAATCCGGCGCCACGCTCGATGCGCGACGGCACCGATCTGATCGGTTACGGCATGGCCAGCGGCATCTGGGAAGCTCTGCAGATGCCGATCACGGTTCGCATCCTGCTCACCGCCAACGGACATGCGCAGGTCTCCTGCGCCACATCCGACATCGGCACCGGCACCTACACGATCATGGCCCAGGTCGCCGCCGATACGCTCGGGCTGCCGCTGGACAGCATCGACATCAAGCTGGGCGATTCAACATTGCCGGCGTCTCCGGTCGAAGGCGGATCGTGGATTGCGGCATCGGTGGCGAATGCCATCGTCAATACCGGCAATGCCGTGCGTGACGAATTGCTGCGACTGGCGCAGCAGGACGTCAATTCGCCGCTGACCGGCGTGAAAGCCGCCGATGCCATGCTCGTCAATGGCACGATCGCTTCGAAAAAGGATCCCAATCGCGCCGTCTCGATTGCGGATGCCATGCGCCATGGCAGGGTGGAGCGGATCGAACAGGAAAAAGCCACCGAGTTTCCGAACGACGGCAAGCATGCGCACAATACGCATTCGGCCGTGTTTGCCGAAGTCCGCGTTGACGAGCAACTCGGTATTGTCCGCGTTCCGCGCATCGTCAGCGCGGTTGCAGCCGGACGCATCCTGAATCCCAAGACCGCGCATAGCCAGGTGATGGGCGGCATGATCTGGGGCATGGGCGTCGCCCTGCACGAAGAGACGCTGATCGATCACAGGTTCGGTCGCATCATGAATGCCAACATCGCCGAATATCATATTCCGGTGAATGCGGACGTGCACGACATCGACGTGATCTTCGTCGATGAAGAGGACGACATCGTCAATCCGATGGGCATCAAGGGGCTCGGCGAAATCGGCATCGTCGGCGTCGCCGCGGCGATCGCCAATGCGGTCTATCATGCGACCGGCAAACGCATCCGCGATCTGCCGATCACACTGGAC
>JAEYVN010000565.1 GCA_023431725.1 Pseudomonadota bacterium | reverse complement strand
TGCCGTCGAGCTGCGACTTCACGCCATCGGGATTGATGATCTGTCCGCAATCCTGAACGAGATAGAAGCGCGGCACCCGGACCTTGCCGGTGGTGCGATCGATTTCGACATCGGCGACCGCGCCGACATAGGTGCGCACGAGTTCATACTTCACGTATGACACGCCGCGCCCCTTCAGCATGTTGCCGGAGGAAACCTGCTGCGCCGCCGGTCGCGACTCCCATTTCGACAAAGCGACCAGCCGGTCGATCAGCTCGAGGCCGCGCTTGTCATCGAGATATTTCTTGCGGAAAGCGATCGGATCGACTTTGGCTTCGGCTGCCAATTCATCCATGAAGCTTTCGTTGGCGTAGGTGTTCTGCATGCGGCCGGGCGTTCTGATCCAGCTTGGCCGGAACACCGTGTTTTCCAACCGCCGGCAGACCGTTCGGACATTGGCGAATTTGTAGGGGATCGCCGAGTTCTGGAAGATATTGCCGGGCGCGATGTCATCTTTCTGCGGCAGACCGGCGAGGACGGCGCCTGTGAGCGGTACGAGGAAGCTGCCGGCCGTCTGCTGCGGAATGAAGAAATCGGATTCCCAGGCTGACACATTACCGGACGGGTCCATCGCAGCCCGAATGTCGATCAGCGTCGGCGGCCCCATCGGCTCCCAGCCATGCTCGTCGGCGCGTGACCATTGTACGCGCACCGGCTTGCCAACGGCTTTCGACAGGATGGCTGCATCACCGGCCGCGTCCTCATGACCGTTGCGGCCGTAGCAGCCCGAACCCTCGACATAGATGCATCGGACGTCATCCGGCTGCAGGCCGAACATCTGCGCAAGCTGCTTGCGCAGGGTGTGCGTTGCCTGCGAGGCCGACCAAGAGGTGAGCTTGCCGTTCTTGAATTCGGAGATTGCGCAGGACGGCCCGATCGAGCCATGCAGGTTCACGGCGAAATCGTAAGTTGCCGTGATCTTCTTGCTGTCGCCGGCCAGCTCATCCTTCGTGCTGCCGGTATTGCTCGTGACCTGATCCTGAACCACCTTCGTGTGTCGGACATGATCCCAGAGCTTTGCTTGCTCTGGGAGGGTGGAAGCCTGCGACCAATTTGCCTTGAGCTGTTGCGCGGCGCGGATCGCATTCCATTCGCTGCCGGCGACCACGCCAAGGAAGTTCTTGTCGCGCACGATGCGCACGCCGGGAATGTCCTTGATCGAGCTTTCGTCGACGCCTTCCAGCGTCGCGCCATAGGCTGGCGGCCTGATCACGCGGCCATGCATCATGCCCGGCACGCGATGGTCCTGCATGTAGGTGAATTTGCCGGTGATCTTGTCGGGGATATCGACCCGCGCAACGGATTTTCCGACCAGCTTGAAGTCCTTTGGATCCTTCGCTTTGGCTTTCTCGTCGACCTTGAGGCTGAAGGCCTTTCCGCCGATCAACTGGGCATAGGTGATTTTTTTGCCGCCGCCGGAAATGGTGCCGTCGGAGATGGTGAGATCTTCTCTCCTGGTGTTGAGCTTCTTCGCGGCTTCATCGAGCAAGGCATTGCGCGCCGTTGCGGATGCGTTCCTGATCTGCATGCCGGCCGACTGGATCGTCAGGCTGCCCCAGGTCGTGCCTTGATCGGGCGTCAAAGACGTGTCGCCCGTGACAAGCGATACGTTGTTGAACGGGACATCGAGCTCTTCGGCGCACATCTGGGCGAGGGCGGTGCGGATGCCCGTGCCGAGATCGACCTTGCCGGTGTAAAGCGTCACCTTGCCGGCCTTGTCGATAGCCAGGAAGGAATCGACTTCCGTCAGCATGACAGGCTTGGCGGCTGCGGCGCCCTGCGCCATCGCCTCGGAGACCTTTCCGGCGAGTGAGAAGCTGACAACGAGTGCACCGGTGCCCTTGAGGAGGTTGCGGCGGGAAAGCTGCATGTTCATGTCGGCCTCCTTCACGCATAGCTCGAAGCGCGCTTGACGGCTTTGACGATGCGGTCATGCGTCCCGCAGCGGCAAAGATTATTCGCCAGCGCCTGTTTGATTTGTGCGTCGGTCGGCTTCTTGTTGGTCGAGAGGAAGGCGGCCGATTCCATGATCATGCCGTTGATGCAGTAGCCGCATTGCGCCGCCTGCTCCTCGATGAAAGCGCGTTGCACCGGATGCAGCTTGTTGCCCGAGCCGAGCCCTTCCAGTGTCACCACCTTCTGGTTCGCATTCAGCGACGATAACGGAGTCACGCACGAGCGCACGGATTTGCCATCGACATGCACGGTGCAGGAGCCGCATTGCGCGAGGCCGCAGCCGAAACGCGGACCATGCAGGGCCAGATTGTCGCGAAGGGCATAGAGGAGCGGCATATTGGGATCATCGATGTCGATCGTCACCCGCTTGCCGTTGACGGTCAGCTGCTTCTTGGGCATTGCAAATCTCCCCGGTTTTGAAACCGGCGGCTTCGGCGTGACGGCCGTGCCGCCTTATCGCTTGTCAGACGCGGCTTTCGGGGCCATTTGTCACCCTGGAGCCGTTCCAGATAGCTTACGCCGATTTGTTCCGTCGCCAAGAGCGATCGTGGCAGGCAAGGAGCGCGTCTTGACGCAAGGCACGTTCCGGCCTTTTCTGCTTCGCACTGCAGCAGAATGATCCGTAAAGACGCCGAAGAGATTTAAATGTTCATCACCTTCTTCACCGAACTGAAATCAGCCGGCGTGCCCGTGAGCCTGCGCGAATACCTCACGCTGATGGAAGCGATGGACAAGGACCTCGCTTCGCGGCGGGTAGAGGAATTCTACTATCTGTCGCGGGCGACGCTGGTGAAGGACGAGCGCAATCTCGACAAGTTCGATCGCGTGTTCAGTCATGTCTTCAAGGGCCTCGAGTTGATGGAAGATGCGCTCACGGCCGAAATTCCCGAAGAATGGCTGCGCAAGCTGACCGAGAAATATCTCACCGAGGAAGAGAAGAAGCAGATCGAGGCACTGGGCGGCCTCGACAAGCTGATGGAGACGTTGCGCCAGCGGCTCGCCGAGCAGAAGGGCCGCCATCAGGGCGGCAACAAATGGATCGGCACGGGTGGCACGTCACCCTTCGGCGCCTATGGCTACAATCCCGAAGGCATCCGCATCGGCCAGGATGGCAACCGCAATTTCCGCGCGGTCAAGGTGTGGGATAAGCGCGAGTTCAAGGATTTCGACGATGATGTCGAGATCGGCACACGCAACATCAAGGTTGCCTTGCGGCGCCTGCGCAAGTTCGCCCGCACCGGCGCGCCGGATGAACTCGATCTTGACGGCACCATCAAGGGAACGGCGCACAAGGGCTATCTCGATATCCACATGCGCCCCGAGCGGCACAATGCGGTGAAGGTGCTGCTGTTCTTCGATGTCGGTGGGTCAATGGACTGGCATATCAAGGCGACTGAAGAGTTGTTCTCCGCCGCGCGTGCCGAGTTCAAGCATATGGAGCATTTCTACTTCCACAATTGCCCGTACGAGCGTGTGTGGAAGGAGAACCGGCGTCGCTTTTCCGACACGACATCAACCTTTGACGTGATGCATACCTATCCGCACGACTACAAGGTGATCTTCATCGGCGATGCGTCGATGTCGCCTTACGAGATCGCGATGCCGGGCGGGTCGGTCGAACACATGAACGAGGAGCCGGGGCAGGTGTGGAT
>JAEYVN010000534.1 GCA_023431725.1 Pseudomonadota bacterium | reverse complement strand
AGCGCCTGGTGGTGATCGACGGCTATCATGCGTTTCTCGCGCGGCCCGTCGATCTGTCGCGCATCGCCGATCGCGCATTCTATCTGGCCGGCGGTTACAAATATGCGATGGCCGGCGAGGGCGCCTGTTTCATGCATTGTCCGCCCGGCTTTGCGCCGCGGCCGCGCAACACCGGCTGGTACGCAAGCTTTGCAACGCTGTCCGGCCCGCAGGATCGTGTCCGCTATGCGACGGACGGTCAGCGCTTCATGGGCTCGACATTCGATCCCAGCGGTCTCTATCGCATGCGGGCGATGCTGCGCTGGTTTGCGGCGCATGATCTCGATGCCGCAAAAGTCCACGCGCATGTCATGGCCTTGCAGGAGATCTTCCTCGCCGGCCTGGTCAAGGCGCCATTCGGCCTGTTTGATCCGGCGCATCTCGTGGTGCCGGCGTCCGAATTGTCGCGCGGTAATTTCCTGACCTTCGATCATGCCGATGCCGCACAATGGCAGGAGCGGCTCAAGGCAAACAACATCGTCGTCGATGTGCGCGGCACGCGCCTGCGTGTCGGTTTCGGCCTGTATCACAATGCGGATGATGTGACGCGATTACTGCATCGCTTGCGCGCAGTTTGATGACTTGACGAACACGCCCCCAGATGTGCTCAATCCCGGCTCTTCAAATTCAAGAAAATCCCTGGGGTTGAAACATGGCGAAAGCCGGCAAAGTCATCATCACCTGTGCCGTCACCGGTTCCATTCATACGCCGTCGATGTCGCCGCATCTTCCGGTCACGGCCGAGGAGATTGCCGATGCTGCGATCGGTGCTGCGGAAGCCGGCGCTGCCATCGTGCATCTGCACGCGCGCAATCCTCAGGACGGTCGGCCCGATCAGACACCGGAAGCATTTGCGCCGTTCCTCAAGGTGATCAAGCAGCGTTCGAATGTCGTGGTGAATATTACCACGGGCGGCGCACCGACCATGACGGCGGAAGAACGCGTGCGTCCGGCGGCGACCTTCAAGCCGGAGGTCGCTTCGCTCAACATGGGCACGATGAATTTCGGGCTCTACCCGATGATCCCGCGCTACAAGGGCAAGTTCAAGCACGACTGGGAGGAGCCGTATCTCGAAGGATCGAAGAAGGGGATGTTCAAGAACACCTTCGCCGACATCGAATACATCCTCACCACCTGCGCCGATAACAATACGCGCTTCGAGATCGAGTGCTACGACATCGGCCATCTCTATACGCTCAAGCATTTCCTCGACCGTGGTCTGGTGAAGCCGCCGCTGTTCGTGCAATCGGTGTTCGGCATTCTCGGCGGCATCGGCACGCATCCCGAAGACGTCATGCAGATGAAGCGGACGGCCGATCGCCTGCTGGGCGACAATTACCACTGGTCGGTGCTCGGCGCCGGCGGCAGCCAGATGAAGATCGCGGCCATCGCCGCGGCGATGGGCGGCAATGTCCGCGTCGGTCTTGAGGACTCGCTGTGGATCGGCAAAGGCCAGCTGGCCAAGACCAATGCCGAGCAGGTGACCCAGGTGCGCAAGATCCTTGAGGGCCTCGGGCTTGAGATCGCCGGACCCGACGAGGCCCGCGAAATCCTGTCGCTCAAGGGCGGCGACAAGGTGGCATTTTAGGCAGATTTCGCGGCCTTGCAGGCCTTTGCTACGCATCGTCGCATCGTCGCGTCGTCTCGCCATCGGCGAAATCAGCGGTTAAAACATGGTCCATGCATCATGATA
This sequence comes from Pseudomonadota bacterium, assembly GCA_023431725.1. GTDB lineage: Bacteria > Pseudomonadota > Alphaproteobacteria > Rhizobiales > Xanthobacteraceae > Pseudorhodoplanes. The sequence continues at coordinate 3,109 of JAEYVN010000534.1, read as the reverse complement.
CGCCGCTGATATCGACGGTCGTCGTTGGTCTTGTCCTTGCCTTTTGTCTGGGGGCGCTTGCCCAGCGGGTGCGCATATCCCCGCTGGTCGGCTATCTGTTCGCCGGCATCATCATGGGGCCGTTCACGCCCGGCTATGTCGCCGATCAGAATATCGCCAACCAGCTCGCCGAAATCGGCGTCATCCTGCTGATGTTCGGTGTCGGGCTGCATTTTTCGCTCGACGATCTGCTGAAAGTGAAGGCCATCGCCATCCCCGGTGCGGTTGCCCAGATCGCGGTTGCGACCCTGTTCGGCATGGGACTGGCGTATGTCCTCGGCTGGTCGGTCGGCGCCGGCCTGGTGTTCGGCCTGGCCCTGTCGGTCGCATCGACGGTGGTGCTGCTGCGGGCGCTGCAGGAACGGCGGCTGGTCGAGACCGAGCGCGGGCGGATCGCGGTCGGCTGGCTGATCGTCGAAGACATCGCCATGGTGCTGGCGCTGGTCATGCTGCCGGTGATGGCCGACGCCCTGAAGAGCAGCGCCGCTGACGCCTATAATATCGAGACCTATCTGCGGCCGCTCGGCATCACGCTCGCCAAGGTGGCCGGCTTCGTCCTCGTGATGCTGGTGCTCGGCAAGCGCATCATTCCGTGGATCCTGCATTACGTCGCCCATACCGGCTCGCGCGAATTGTTCCGGCTGGCGGTGCTGTCGATCGCTCTCGGCTTCGCCTTCGGCGCGACGACGGTGTTCGATGTCTCGTTCGCGCTGGGCGCTTTCTTCGCCGGCATGATCCTCGCCGAATCCGAACTCTCGCAACGTGCGGCGCAGGAGACATTGCCACTCCGCGACGCCTTCGCGGTGCTGTTCTTCGTGTCGGTCGGCATGCTGTTCGATCCGGCGATCCTGTGGCGCGAGCCGCTGCCTGTGCTGGCGACATTGTTCATCATCGTCGTCGGCAAGTCGGTGGCCGCCTATTGGATCGTCCGGCTGTTCCGCTATCCGGCGCCGACCGCGCTGACGATTTCGGCGAGCCTTGCGCAAATCGGCGAATTCTCCTTCATCCTTGTCGGGCTGGGCGTCAGCCTCGCGCTGCTGCCGGAACGTGGCCGCGATCTCGTGCTGGCCGGGGCGATCCTGTCGATCCTGCTCAATCCGGTCTTCTTCGCGTTGCTCGACCGCTATCTGGCGAAATCGGGTGCCGCGGCTGAGCCGGAGACGGCCGAGGAGAGCAAGCGGGCGACCCGCGAGCCGATCCCGGTGTCCACGCTCACCGATCATGTGGTGCTGATCGGCTATGGCCGCGTCGGCCGGTTCGTCGGTCGTGCCTTGCTGGAAGCCAACGCGCCGCTGCTGGTGATCGATACCGCCTCGGCCGTCCTCGCGCCGTTGAAGGATCAGGGCATCGTCACCATCACCGGTAACGTCACCGACAAGGAAGTGATCGCCGCCGCCAATCTCGCCGCCGCGCGCTGCCTCCTGGTGGCGGTGCCGGATGCATTCGAAGGCGGCTACGCCGTGGAACTCGGCCGCACGGCCAATCCCTCGCTGAAGATCATCGCCCGCTCGCATTCGGAAGAGGAGACCGCGCATCTAATGAAGCACGGTGCCACCGAGGTGGTGATGGGCGAGTATGAGATCGCCAAGGCGATGATAGCCGGCCTGCCACCGCTGGCGGCGCCGTCGGTCCAGCCTGCGGATGAAGCGATCGTCGTCGCCGCCGAAGGGCCGGTGATGGCCGCCATCGAACCGGTCGCCGTTGCGCAGGACGCCGAAAAGCCGGCCGAAAAGCAGGCCCCCGAAAGGCAAGACCAGAAGCCGGAAAAAAACGCCGAGACGGCCGCCCCCACCGGCAAGGCCGAGCCGACCGGCTCGATGCCGTAACGCAATTGCAGCGAACCTCATCGCTTTGCAGCGGACGATTTCCGTTGCCCGTTCGTCGTTCTGTCTCTTCTATGAGAAGAGCACGAACGGCGATCCATGGTCACGCTCGATAACATCAATATTCTGATCCTGCTGGGCGCGCTGCTGACAATGGCAGGCATCCTGTCCAGTCTCGTTGCGCTGCGCTTCGGCGCCCCCTTGCTGCTGATCTTCATCGTCGTCGGCGTGCTGGCCGGGAAAACCGGGCCCGGCGGCCTCGAATTCAACGACGTCGAGATGGCGCTCACGGTCGGATCGATCGCGCTCGCCCTGATCCTGTTCGATGGCGGCCTGCGCACCCGCCTTGCCACCTTTCGCAGTGTGCTTGCACCGGCCGGCACGCTGGCAACGGTCGGCGTGCTTGTCACCTCGGCGCTGGTCGCCCCGGCCGCCGTTTTACTTTTCGATCTCAATTGGCTGGAAGGTCTTCTCCTCGGCGCGGCCGTGGCCTCAACCGATGCCGCCGCGGTCTTCTTCCTGATGCATGCGCGCGGGCTGCGCCTGCGACCACGCGTTGCGGCGACCATCGAAGTGGAATCCGGCACCAACGACCCGTTCGCGGTCTTCCTCACCATCGTGCTGATCGAAATCCTGCTGCAGGGCCACAAGCCGTTCATCGAGATCGCGCTGGTGCTGGTCCGCGAGGCGGCGTTGGGCACCATGATCGGCATCCTCGGCGGCGCCGGCATCGTGCTGATGCTCAATCGTGTCGAACTGCCGCAAGGACTGCATGCGCCGTTCGTGGCCACCGCCGCGATCGTCACCTTCGGGCTATGCCAATCGATTCATGCGTCCGGCTTTCTGGCCGTCTATCTGGCCGGGCTGGTCGTGGGCAATTACGCGCAACGGGCGCGAACGGCGATCGTCACCTTTCTCGATGCGTCCACCTGGCTTGCGCAAATTGCGATGTTCGTGCTGTTCGGCCTGCTCGCGTCGCCGCAGCGTTTGCCCGGACAACTCTTGCCGGCCTTGGGCGTGGCGCTGGTCCTGATGTTGATCGCGCGTCCCGCCGGCGTTTTTCTGTCGCTGTGGCCATACCGGTTTTCGGTGCGGGAGAAGCTGTTCATCTCATGGGTGGGCTTGCGCGGCGCGGTCGGTTTCTTTCTGGCGTCGATGCCGCTGCTGGTCGGACTGCCGCATGCGCAGGTCTATTTCGATGTCGGCTTCATCGTCGTGATCGTTTCGCTGCTGGTGCAGGGCTGGAC
>JAEYVN010000517.1 GCA_023431725.1 Pseudomonadota bacterium | reverse complement strand
GTTCATACGAATTGCCGCGCACCGCGTGCTGCAGGTCGGCGACCGTTTGCGCCGTCCAGGCATGATCTTCGCCGCGCATGCGGAAGGCGTATTCGCCGCCGACATCAAGTGCATTGCGGTAGATCGGTGCATCGCCGAAGGCATCGCGATGCCGCCGGATGGTCTCTTCGGCGATCTCGTCGAGACCGACGCCTTCGATGCGGGTATGGGTGCCGGTGAAGTAGCGCGCTACGAAATCGGATTTGAGGCCGATCGCATCAAAAATCTGCGCACCGCAATAGGATTGGTAGGTCGAGATGCCCATCTTGGACATCACCTTCATCAAGCCCTTGCCGACCGATTTGATGAACCGCTTGATGATTTCCTTGTCATCAAGCTTCTGCGGCATCGTGTCCTTCATCGCGATCAGGGTTTCGAACGCGAGATAAGGGTTGATGGCTTCGGCACCGTAGCCCGCAAGGCAGGCGAAGTGATGCACTTCGCGCGGCTCGCCGGATTCGACGACGAGACCGACCGACGTACGCAGGCCTTCGCGGATCAGGTGATGATGCACGGCGGCGCAGGCGAGCAGAGCCGGGATCGGCACGCGGTCGGCGCTCACCTTGCGGTCGGACAGAATGATGATGTTGAAGCCGTCGCGCACAGCCTTTTCGGCATCGGCCTTGAGCTGCTTCAGCGCCGGCTCAAGCCCGGCAGCGCCTTGCTCGGCGGCAAAGGTGGTGTCGAGGGTGCAGGACTTGAAGTGATTGTCCTCGATGTCGGTGATCGCGCGGATCTTCTCGAGATCGGCGTCGGTCAGGATCGGCTGACGCACTTCCAGGCGCGCGGTGGTCGAGGTGCCTTCGATATCGAACAGATTCGGACGGGGCCCGATGATCGAGACGAGGCTCATCACGATCTCTTCGCGGATCGGGTCGATCGGCGGGTTCGTGACCTGAGCGAAGTTCTGCTTGAAATAGGTGTAGAGCAGCTTCGACTTGTTCGACAGAGCCGAGATCGGCGCATCGTTACCCATCGAGCCGGTGGCTTCTTCGCCGATGGTGCCCATCGGTGCGAGCAGGATCTTGGTGTCTTCCTGCGTATAACCGAATGCCTGCTGGCGATCGATGAGCGGCAGGTTGGACATGGCCGCCTTGCTGCCGGCCTCCGGCAGTTCTTCCAGTACGATCTGCGTGCGATGCAGCCAATCCTCGTAGGGATGCGACTTGGCGATCTCGGCCTTCAATTCCTCATCGGGAATGAGGCGCCCTTCCTCCAGATCAACCAGCAGCATCTTGCCCGGCTGCAGGCGCCACTTCTTGACGATATCCTTTTCCGGAATCGTCAACACGCCCATTTCGGACGCCATCATGATCCGGTCGTCCTTGGTCAGGCAGTAGCGTGCCGGACGCAGACCGTTACGGTCGAGCGTCGCACCGATCTGTGTACCGTCGGTGAACACGAGCGCGGCCGGACCATCCCATGGCTCCATCAGCGCCGCATGGTACTCGTAGAAGGCACGCCGCTTCTCATCCATGAGCGGATTGCCCGCCCAGGCTTCCGGCACCATCATCATCATGGCGTGCGACAGCGGGTAGCCGCCCATCACCAGGAATTCGAGCGCGTTGTCGAAACAGGCGGTGTCGCTCTGGCCTTCGTAGGAGATCGGCCACAGCTTGTTGATGTCATCGCCGAACAGCGGGGAGGACACCGAAGCCTGGCGTGCCGCCATCCAGTTGACGTTGCCGCGCAGCGTGTTGATTTCGCCGTTATGCGCGATCATCCGGTACGGATGCGCCAGCGACCAGGTCGGGAAGGTGTTGGTCGAGAAGCGCTGATGCACCAGGGCCAGCGCGCTGATGAAGTCCGGATCGTGCAGGTCCGGATAATAGGTGCCGAGCTGATCGGCGAGGAACATGCCCTTATAGATGATCGTCCGGCACGATAGCGACACCGGATAGTAGCCGGACAAGCGGCGTTCTCTGCGCAGATAGATGGCGTTCGAGATCGCCTTGCGCATGATGTAGAGGCGCCGCTCGAAGTCCTCCTCCGTCGGGATCTTTGCAGGGCGTTGCACGAACACCTGCATATGCACCGGTTCGGTCGGCTTCACCGATTCACCCAGGGTCGAATTGTCGGTCGGCACCTCGCGCCAGCCGAGGATGGTCATGCCCTCCTGGGCGGCGACTTGGGCATAGGTCTTGCGAATGACGTCGCGCCACTCCTTGTCGCGTGGCAGGAAAAGAAAGCCGACCGCATATGCGCCCGGTTCCGGCAAGGAAAACCCGAGATCCTTCGTCTTTTTGACGAAGAACTCATGCGGAATCTGGACCAGGATCCCGGCTCCGTCGCCAGCACGCGGATCAGCACCGACGGCGCCGCGATGTTCGAGATTGACGAGGATCGTCAGGGCATCCGCGACGATCTGATGTGATTTCTTGCCCTTGATATTGGCGATGAACCCGACGCCACAGGAATCCTTGTCGAGCGCCGGGTCGTACAGACCCGCCGCAGCCGGTACTCCGGGGTCGGCGGAATCGGCAAAATTGGAAGCACGTAAGCTGATCCGCTTTTGCTCGCTCATCCGGTCCTTCGGGCGGCTCATCTCGTTGCTTCCTCGTCGTGCGACCTTGACCTAATTCTCAGCAGTCCAGTCCTTGGGGTACCCGGTACCGTCGCCCGCGTCGGTGAACGACGCCTGCCTCGGACGGGGCAGCTTTGCTCGGAGCGGCAGCCATATCCGGCGTATCTCGGTGTTACGCCTTGCGGCTGCTTCAAGCCGGAGCGTTCGATGTCGAGCCGCCGCCAATATGGCAGACCATAACCCGACGGACCCGTCGCCTTCGGCTTTAGCAAACTGGGACAGCAATGCTGTCCTATCATGAACTTGCCAAAATTTCCCGCCGCCGACAAGAGGCACAGCGGCCAGTCCTTGGCATTCTTCCAATATTATTCTTTCCGCCGCGGGCCGTCCAAACAAGTGGATTCTTCGCCGCCGTGGTTGGAATCGATCAATCTACGTAGCGATCGGTAGAATTTGCGGGCATTTTTGCTCGGAAAATCGGCGAGATGGCGCGCCAGACAATCTTCGGCTCTGCTATCCGCTACGTGTCCAGCCAGGGGGAACTCGGTCCGTGAATTTCGCAAGCGATAACACTGCAGGCATTGCCCCCGAACTGATGACCGCTCTTGCGAAGGCAAACGAGGGCTTTGCCATCGGCTACGGCAATGACGCCCTGACGCGGGACGTCGAGAAACAGATGGCCGAATTCTTCGACCACGAGGTCGCCGTGTTCCTCGTGCCGACCGGAACCGCCGCCAATGCCCTGTCCCTGGCTCACCTGACGCCGCCTTGGGGGGCGGTGCTCTGTCACGACACCGCGCATATCATGACCGACGAATGTGGTGCGCCGGAATTCTTTGGCGCAGGGCTCAAGCTGATCGGCCTGCGCGGCGAAAACGGCAAACTGGCGCCGGACACCGTGAAACAGGCGATCGCGCGTTATTCGGGGCACACACCTCATCAGGTCAATGCCGCGTCGCTCTCGATAACCCAGGCGACCGAGGCAGGGACCATCTATCGAGTGGATGAAATCGCCGCGCTGACGCAGCTTGCACATGCGCACAATCTCCCGGTGCATATGGATGGCGCGCGGCTCGGCAATGCGCTGGCCCGCATGAATGCGACGCCGGCGGAAGCGACATGGAAAGCCGGTGTGGATGTCCT
>JAEYVN010000436.1 GCA_023431725.1 Pseudomonadota bacterium | reverse complement strand
AGCTCAATCCGGGCATGGCGTGTTCGCTTACGCGACTTCGAACATGCCTTCGACTTCAACCGCTGCGTCCATCGGCAGCACGGAGACGCCGATGGTGCTGCGGGCGTGACGGCCCTTGTCGGCGAACGCCGTCACCATGAGGTCGGAGGCTCCGTTCATCACCTTCGGAGCGTCGAGGAAGTTTGGATCCGCATTGATGAAGCCGCCAAGCCTGACCACGCGCACGACCTTGTCGAGGTCGCCCAGAGCCGCCTTGATCTGTGCAAAGAGATTGATCGCGCAGGCGCGTGCCGCCTTCTGGCCGTCCTCGATCGAGACGTCGGCGCCGAGTTTGCCTTTGGCCACCAGCTTCCCTTCGGCATCGAGGCAAAGCTGACCGGACACCACCAGCAGATTGCCGGTGCGCACGAAGCCGACATAATTGGCGACCGGGGCCGCGGGTGTCGGCAACACAATTCCGAGATCGGCCAGCTTTTTCTCGACGACTCCAGCCATTCATTCCTCCTGCGCCAAGCGCGCCTCATAATGGACGCATTCTCTTCGCCGATTGGCTCCCTGTCCGCAAGTCTTGATGGTCCGAGGACTGCCCTGGAGAGGTTGCAGCAATCCGAAGGCAATTCTATCTTTTGCGCTGCGAGGAATCCTAATGACTGATACGCGCTTGGGTTGGTGTGCCGCCGCCGTGGTGGTGGTGATATCGGCCGGTATCGCCGGGGCCGCTCCGGCGCAGAAGGCCGATATCCCAAAGTCCGACGGCGTGGATTTCGTTCCGCATCGTGCGGTCTATGACCTGAAATTGTCATCGGCGCGCGGCAACCGCCCGATCGAGTCGGTGCGCGGCCGAATCCTCTACGATTTTTCCGGCAGTTCGTGCGAGGGCTACGCGCTGCAATTCCGTCAGGTGTCGGAAATCGATGCGGGCGAGGGCAGGCTGATGACGTCGGACATGCGTGCGGCGACATGGGAAGATGCCGCGGCGAAGACGTTTCGTTTCAACTCGCAGAATTACATCGACCAGAAGCTCAAGAACACGGTCGATGGACGCGCGGAGCGCAACGGCGCAAAACTCGGCGTCAGCCTGAGCAAACCACAGGCGAAAAAATTCGGAATCGATTCATCGGAAATCTTTTTCCCGACCGACCATATGCGTCGCATCATTGCCGCCGCGCGCACAGGCCAGTCTTTGCTGCAGGGACCGGTCTTCGACGGCTCCGAAACCGGCGACAAGGTCTATGAGACTCTGAGCGTGATTGGACCGGTGATCGAGCCGGATGTCAGCAAGCTCAATGACGTCACGGCGAAAGATGCCGCGCTGTCGAAGATGCGGCGCTGGCCGGTCACGATCAGTTATTTCGACAAGGGCAAGGAAGGCGGAGAGCAGACGCCTGTCTATTCGATCCGCTTCGAGTTGTTCGAGAATGGGATTTCGAGGGCGTTGTCGCTGGATTACAACGATTTCGTCGTCGCCGGCGAAATGACGTCGCTCGAAGTGCGGCCCGCCAAGCCTTGTAAATAGCGGTTCGTCTAACGGTCGTCGTCTTCGCTGAAGCCGAGCCCGCGCATGATCGCGTCGCGGCCGAATTTCGCCCGCAGCACATCGAGCGTGCGCTCGCTGGCCGCCGCCTTGCGGCCCACAGGATCGAGCAGGTCGTCGGGATCGGCCACCTCCGACGGCTGCAGATGCGAGACGCCGATGCCGATCAACCGGAATTTCGTGCCGTCGATCTCCCGCGCCAGCAAGTCGCGTCCGCTGTCGAAAATCCGCCGCGCCAGCTGCGTTGGATCGTTGAGCGAGCGGGCCCGCGTCCGCAGCTGGAAGTCCTTGCTCTTGAGCTTCAGCGTCACCGTCGATCCGCTCAGCGACTTGGCTTTCAGCCGCGCCGACACGCGCTCGCTGAGGTCCCACAGGATCTTCTCCAGCGGCCGCATCTCGGCGATGTCGTGGTTGAAGGTCGTCTCGGCCGAAATGCTCTTGGCGTCGCGGTCCGGCACCACCTTGCGATGATCGATGCCGCGCGACAGGCGGCTCAGCCGCTGACCCTCCGCACCGAGCCGCCGCATCAGTTCGGTCTCGTCGTGTTTCTGCAGATCGGCGACGGTGCGAAAGCCGTCGCGGGCCAGCCGTTCCTGCGCCACCTTGCCGATGCCGAAGATGATCGAGATCGGCTTGGTGGCGAGAAAGCTCGCGGCTTCCGTACGGCCGAGCACGGCAAAGCCGCGCGGCTTGTCGAGGTCGGAGGCGATCTTGGCCAGGAACTTGTTGTAGGACAGCCCGACCGAGACTGTGATGCCGATCCGGCGCTCCACATCGCGCGCAAATTGCGCCAGCGATTTCGCCGGACTGCGGCCATGCAGCCGCTCGGTGCCCGACAGATCGAGAAAGGCCTCGTCGATCGAGACCGGCTCGACCAGCGGGGTGAGATCGCGCATGACGGCGCGGACCTCACGCGCCACCTCGACATATTTGGCCATGTTCGGCTTGACGATCGCAGCGTCCGGGCAAAGCTGCCGCGCCTTGAACATCGGCATCGCCGAATGCACGCCGTAGGTCCGCGCGATGTAGCAGGCGGTCGAGACGACGCCGCGGGTGCCGCCGCCGATGATCAGCGGCCGGTCGGCGAGGGCGGGATCGTCCCGCTTCTCGATGGTGGCGTAGAAGGCGTCGCAATCGATGTGCGCAACCGACAATTCCGCGATTTCCGGATGCCGCAGCAGGCGCGGCGAGCCGCAGGCCTTGCAGCGATTGGCGGTACCAGCCTCCGCAGCGCAATCGCGGCAAAAGCCCGGGATCATGGCGTGTCGCGTTCCCACTCGCGGCCGGCCAGGATCTCGCGGGCTGCCAGGATCGCCGGTGGCTCCAGCCCGACCTCGGCGGCGAACGCGAGCATGGCCGGTTCGTTTTGCGCGAGGTGGACGAGTACGCCGGCGAGGAACAGCGGTTCGCGCGCCGCAGCCCGAATGTCGCCCGGGCCTATTCCTGTTGAAGCAAGGAATAAACCCAATCGCTCAGGGTCCGAAGCAATGAAGCTAAGTGCTTGCACCGCCACAGTTTCGGCCGCTCTCTGTGTCAGTTTTACCTTGCTCGTCATGGGATCGTGTTTGCCTTTCCGTAACACATCAGCATTACCGTGATTCATAGCCTGAACCCGCATTTTGGCGATGGGGGCGCGATGCCTCCGACTGGGCAAGGTAAAATGGCCCAGGAGGGGCTTTGAATGGCCAAAACTGTCCTGATCGTGGAGGACAACGAGCTCAATATGAAGCTCTTCCACGACCTGCTGGAAGCTCACGGATACCAGACCATCGGAACCCGTAACGGGATCGATGCGATGGATCTAGCGCGTCAGCACCGGCCGGATCTCATCTTGATGGACATCCAGCTGCCGGAGGTTTCCGGTCTTGAGGTCACCAAGTGGCTGAAGGATGACGCCGAGTTGAAGTCCATCCCGGTCATTGCCGTTACCGCCTTCGCCATGAAGGGCGACGAGGAGCGCATTCGCGCAGGTGGTTGCGAAGCCTATCTTTCGAAGCCGATTTCGGTCGGCAAATTCATTGAAACGGTTCGTCACTTTCTCGGAAATGCATAGGGGTTTCGCCGCATGACCGCGCGCGTCCTTGTTGTTGATGACATCCCGGCCAATGTGAAACTGCTCGAGGCGCGGCTTTCGGCTGAATATTTCGACGTGGTGACGGCCCAGAGCGGCGTGGAGGCGCTGGCCATCTGCGAGCGCGCCGAATGCGATATCGTTCTGCTCGACGTGATGATGCCGGATATGGACGGATTCGAAGTCTGCCGTCGGCTGAAGAGCAATCCCGCGACACACCATATACCGGTCGTGATGGTCACGGCGCTGGATCAGCCGTCCGATCGCGTGGCCGGGCTTCTCGCTGGTGCCGACGACTTCCTGACCAAGCCGGTGTCCGACATCGCGCTGATCGCCCGCGTGCGCTCGCTGACTCGCCTGAAGATGATGACCGACGAATTGCGCATGCGCGCGATCACCTCGCGCGAGATCGGCATCCAGAGCGCCGAGCGCGAATCCATCATGGAGCAGGGGCTGGGCGGCCGCATCCTGATCGTCGAGGATCGTCGCTCTTCCTATGAGCGTCTCTCGACGATGCTGGAAAGGGACCATACGGTCGATATCGAGCCCGATCCCAGCGCGGCGTTGTTTCGTTCCGCCGAAGGCAATTACGAGTTGATGATCGTGTCGCTGAGCCTCGAGAACTTCGACGGCTTGCGGCTCTGCAGCCAATTGCGCTCGCTCGACCGCACGCGCAACCTGCCGATCCTTGCCTTGTGCGAGCCCGACGACAACACCAAGCTGATGCGTGGTCTTGAAATCGGCATCAACGATTATCTGTTGCGTCCGATCGATCGAAACGAACTGCAGGCGCGGGTACGCACTCAGATCCGTCGCAAGCGTTACACCGAGCGGCTGCGCGACAACGTGCAGATGTCGATCGAGGCCGCGATCACGGATGGCCTGACCGGCCTGCATAATCGTCGGTATATGGAAAGCCATCTGGCCAAGCTGGTCGAACAGGCGACGGCACGCAGCAAGGAGCTTGCGGTCCTGGTGCTCGACATCGATTACTTCAAGTCGATCAACGACAATTACGGACACGATTGCGGTGACGATGTGCTGCGCGAATTTGCGCTTCGCGTGCGCAAGTCGATTCGCGGCATTGATCTGGCCTGTCGCATGGGCGGCGAGGAATTTGTCGTGGTCATGCCGGAAACCGACATGGCGGTCGCCTCGACCGTCGCCGAGCGTCTGCGCCGCCGCATCGCCGCCGAGCCCTTCACGATCGAACAGGGCAAGCGGGCGATCGATGTGACCATCTCGATCGGTATTGCGGTCCTTGAGGGGGCTCAGGACAGTGCAATGCAGATTTTGAGGCGCGCCGACCAGGCGCTCTACCGCGCCAAGCGGGATGGGCGAAACCGCGTTGTAGCGGATGCGGCCTAGGGTCAGTGGTCGATCAAAGCCGGCAAGCTTCTGGGGCCGGAGTTCCAATCCCGTGTGCCGAAATGGCGCTCGGCCGTAATTCGGCCTGAGTGTGGCAAAATAAAAGGCAGCCTGAAGCCGCCTTCACCGTCTTTCGGCCATTTACTACACCCAAGTGTCGTAGAAACCATGTTCCTTTAGGTTGACGGAAGGTTACCGCGCCTGATGGGGACTTGGGCTTTGATTTCCAAAGTGCGGGGAGATAGCTTTCCAGGCAGGATTAGAGATCGGCATGGCCGGTCCAAAGGGAACCCGGCGCGGCGCCGGAATTCCGGTCCAAGCAATTGAAAACCCTACGGAGTGCTCAGGTCCGCCGCATCTCCTGGGTCCGTGGGGTCCGGCCGGCCCGGGGGCGGTGACGAGTGGCCTCCTCATGACACCGCTTCCGGCCGGCCACCTTTTCCCAGCCCAAACAAAAAAGCGCCCGCAAGGGCGCTCTTTTCGCGCGTTCTTGGATGTCTGATTACTTGATCTTGGATTCGCGGAAGTCGACGTGCTTCTTCGCGATCGGATCGTACTTCTTCTTCGACAACTTGTCGGTCATCGTGCGCGAGTTCTTCTTGGTGACGTAATAAAAGCCGGTATCCGCGCTGGACACGAGCTTGACCTTAATGGTGACGGCTTTCGCCATGACAGACCTCGATTGACGGAATTTGGCCGGGAAACTAGCGGCAACGCCGCCAAAGTCAAGGAAAGCTGGTCAGGAAATCAGCTTGCGGAGAAAACGGGTTCTGGGCATCCGATAGTATGGAACCGGGAGATCGTGCCCAAAACCCGCGGAAACCCGGGCTTGCAGCTCATCCAGGACGACGCCGGTAATGGTCGGCATGTCGAGGGTGCGTGCCTCGTTAAGCGGCATCCACACCAGTTCCACCAGCTCGGCGTCGCCATGAACCACGCCTTCGACTCGGTGCGCGATGGCGGAGGCGTCGACGGCAAAGAAGCGGGTATCGAAACGCTTGGGGCGCCGTGTCGGCGTTACCGCCCGTGCAATGAAATGCAGCGCCGACAGATCCGGATAGAAGCCGGTCGCTGCGAATTCCGACCAGGGGCCTGTGGGCGATTTCGGCGCGTCTGAGAGCCGCGCTCCGAACAACAGGCCCGTTTCCTCAAACGTCTCGCGAATCGCAGCCAGCGCCAGCGCACGGGCCTTGGCAGCGCTCGGGCGTTGCATCTCCTGCATGAGGAGGTGCTCCGCAGCCGGGTTAAGCCCGGCGGCAACCGGCATCAGCCGGTCGTTCGTTTCCATCCGTCCACCGGGAAAGACAAACTTCCCCGGCATGAATTTGTGGCCGTGATGACGTTTGCCGAGCAGCACCTTGGGTACGCCGCCGGAACGGTCGATGATGATCAGCGTGGAGGCGTCGCGCGGCCGAACGTTGTCGTGTGAGCGATCACGTTCGGCCCTGGTCAGCCGATCCGAAAAGTCATTCATTGCTTGCCGCTGGTCAGGACCGGTTGTTGCAGCAGGATTTCATCCGATGGTGCGTTCTTGTCAAAGCCATGCATGCGCGTGGCCCATTGCCAGGCGACGACCGCGCCCTTGATCGGATGCATCAGGGCGAAAGCAAGCAGCAGCGTCAGCGGAAGCCAGAGTGCCGCGTGCACCCAATAGGGTGGTGCATAGGCCATCTCGACCGCCAGCACGATCGGCACGATGACATGGCCGACGATGACGATGTTGATGTAGGCCGGAAAGTCGTCGGCGCGGTGATGATGGAATTCCTCGCCGCAGGCCGGGCAGTGGTCCTCGGTCTTGAGCAGCGCACGGAACATCCGGCCCTGGCCACAGGCCGGGCAAAGGCTACGCAGTCCGCGCTTGAAAGCCTGCCAGCCATCGCGTGGGAGATCAGGGGAATTGGTCTCTGCCATTGTGCTATCCGCGCCGCTTGCGCGGCGTCCTCTTCTGTTTTTGCCCGGACCGTTTTTGTCCGGACGGCTTTTGCTCGGTGCGTCCGAGTTTTTTGCCGATCTTGCCACGTTGCGGCTTCTCGATCCGACCGTCCGAAAGAAGCTCGAACCGCAGCGCGCCCGCAACCGGTATAGCCTCCACAAGACGAACCGTAACGTGATCGCCCAGCCGATAGGTCTCGCCGGTCGAGCGGCCGATCATCGCGTGCCGATCCTCGTGGTATTGATAATAATCGTCGCCGATGGTCCGTGCGGGAATGAATCCATCCGCGCCGGTTTCGTCAAGCTTCACGAACAGACCGGCGCGGGTGACGCCGCCGATCCGGCCTTCGAAGGACGCGCCGATCCTGTCGGCCAGATGATGCGCGATCAGGCGGTCGACCGTCTCGCGCTCAGCCTTCATGGCCCGGCGTTCGGATGCGGAGATGCGGGCGGCGATCTCGTTCAGCCCGGCAATATCGGCACTTTCGGGCAGGGCGCCATCGCCCAGTTTGAGGGCCCGGATCAGGGCGCGATGTACGATCAGGTCGGCGTAGCGTCGGATCGGCGAGGTGAAGTGCGCGTAGCGCCGGAGTGCCAGACCGAAGTGGCCGTAGTTCTCGGCCGAATATTCCGCCTGCGCCTGACTGCGCAGGACCACTTCGTTGATCAGGATCTCGGTGTCCTTGCCCTTCACGCGTGCCAGGACGTCATTGAACAGCGACGGCCGCAGTACGCTGCCTTTCGGAAAGGACATGTCCATCGTACGCAGCAATTCGCGCAACGCTTCGACCTTTTCCAGCGAAGGCTCGTCATGCACGCGGTAGATCTGCGGCGTGCTGGCCCGCTCCAGCGTTTCGGCCGCGGCCACGTTGGCGAGGATCATGAATTCCTCGATCAGCTTGTGCGCGTCGAGGCGGTCGGGGATGATCACGCGATCAAGCGTGCCGTCGGGCTTCAGCAGGATCTTGCGCTCGGGCAGATCGAGATCGAGCGGCCCGCGATGATCGCGGGCGCGCTTGACGGTGCGATAGGCGGCATAAAGCGGGTCGAGCACCGGCTTCTTGATCGGGCCGGTGGTGTCATCGGTGCGGTCGTCAAAGGCATCCTGCGCCTGCACATAGCTGAGCTTGGCGGCCGAGCGCATCAGCAC
>JAEYVN010000415.1 GCA_023431725.1 Pseudomonadota bacterium | reverse complement strand
GGCCGGCGCTATCGCCCGCAAGATCGTTCCTGGCGTCACGGTGCGCGGCGCGCTGGTGCAGATCGGCAAGCACGCCGTGGACCGCTCGCGTTGGGACTGGGACGAGGTCTCGCGCAATCCCTTCTTTTGCCCCGACGCCAAGACGGCCGAAATCTGGGCCGATTATCTCGACGGCGTCCGCAAGTCCGGCTCCTCGGTCGGCGCAGTGGTCGAAGTGGTCGCCGAGGGGGTGCCGGCCGGGCTGGGAGCGCCAATCTATGCCAAGCTCGATGCCGATCTCGCCGCCGCGCTGATGAGCATCAATGCCGTGAAGGGCGTCGAAATCGGAGACGGCTTTGCGTCTGCCGAATTGTCCGGCGAGGACAACGCTGACGAGATGCGCGTGGGCAACGAGGGCAAGCCGCTGTTTTTGTCGAACCATGCCGGCGGCATCCTGGGCGGCATTTCCACGGGCCAGCCGATCATTGCGCGGTTCGCGGTCAAGCCGACATCGTCGATCCTGCAACCGCGCATGACTGTGGATCGTTACGGCCACGATACCGATATCATCACCAAGGGCCGCCATGACCCATGCGTTGGCATCAGGGCGGTCCCCGTCGGGGAGGCGATGGTGGCATGCGTCATCGCCGATCATTATCTGCGACATCGCGGGCAGGTGGGTGAGGGACCGTCATGGCCATTTCCCATGACTAACCGTTGATTTGCCGAACCCACTAACTACCGAACCGCGAAACAGGACTTCAATGATCGAGATTCAGAAGCGCATCGATGAGGTGATTGCCGCCTTCGCCCGTGGCGAGATGGTTGTCGTGACAGACGACGATGATCGCGAGAACGAGGGTGATTTGTTTGTTGCGGCCTCACTTTGCACACCGGAAAAGATGGGCTTCATCATCCGGCATACGTCAGGCATCGTTTGCGCGCCGTTGTCGATCGATGAGGCCAAGCGGCTTCATCTTGATCCCATGGTGTCGCGCAATGATGCCCCGCTGGGTACCGCCTTCACCGTCACCGTTGACGTGAAGCACGGTCTGACTACCGGCATCTCGGCGGAGGAACGCACCAATACCGTCCGTGCGCTGGCCAATGGCAACAGCGGGGCAGCCGATTTCGTGCGGCCTGGCCATGTGTTTCCGCTGGTCGCCAAGGAAGGCGGCGTATTGATGCGCTCGGGCCATACCGAAGCCTGCGTCGATCTGTGCAAGATGGCGAACCTGCCGCCGGTCGGCGTGCTTGCCGAACTGATGAACGACGACGGCAGCGTCATGCGCGGCCGTCAGGTGGCGGAATTCGCCGAAAAGCACGGCCTCAAGAGCATTTCGATCGCTGACATGATTGCCTATCGGCAGGCGCGCGAAAAGCTGGTGGAACGCGTCGGCGAGTTTCCGGTGGCGTCGCCAATCGGCACGCTGCAGGGTTACGCCTATGTCACGCCGTTCGATCCCCAGCACCACATGGCGTTCGTCTATGGCCGCGTAGGCGATGGCGAGGGCGTGCCGACGCGATTGCATCGGGCGGATATTATCGGCGACGTGTTTGGTGGCGCCAAGACGATCAACGCCGTTCTCGGCCGGTTCAAGGAAGAGGGACGAGGCGTCATCGTCTATCTGCGCGATGGCACCGCTGGCGTTCCGGTGACCGCTATCCCGCGCGACGGCGAAACCGATACCGAGGCGGCGCGTATTCGCCAGTGGCGTGAAATCGGTCTGGGTGCCCAGATCCTGAAGGATCTCGGCGTGTCCTCGATCCGTCTGATCACCTCCAAGAAGCTGACCTACGTCGGACTTGGCGGTTTCGGTATCGAGATCGTGTCCACAGAGTCGGTCGACGGCTGATCTCTCGCCAGTTCATTTGGCTTTCTTCTACCTGCCGCGCATGGCAGCATATTCGCTTGAGCCTGTTTCGAACTTTGGTCCGTCTCGGCAGAGACACTGGACGGGGACATTCGGATGCTCAGGCGCTGGCCCGTGCTCGCGGCATTGCCGCTGTTTGCCGGTGTGCTTTTCGCGGCGTGGCATCTGAATGCCGCGCCCGCCCTGCGCGCACCATCCGAGAGCCGGCAGGCAACCGTTGACGTCGAACTGGTTCTCGCCGTCGATATCTCCTATTCGATGGACATGGACGAACTGGCCCTCCAGCGGGAGGGCTACGCGCGAGCGCTGATCTCGACCGAATTTCTGAACGCGCTGAAGCAGGGCATTCACGGCAAGGTCGCCATCACCTATTTCGAATGGGCCGGTGCGCACGAGCAGCGGGTCGTGGTGCCGTGGCGCGTGATCGACGGACCGGAAAGCGCGGGTTCGGTGGCCAACGAGATCGCGCAGGCGCCGCTGCGCCGCGCGGCGCGCACGTCGATTTCGGCAGCCTTGCTGTTCGGAATGAATCTGTTCTAGACCAGTGGCCAACGCGGGATTCGTAGCGTGATCGATGTCTCCGGGGACGGCGCCAACAATAACGGCCCATTGGTGGTGGTGGCGCGCGACGAAGTGATCTCACGCGGCATCACGATCAACGGACTTCCCGTGATGCTGAAGCGGCCGAGTTATTCGACAATGGATATCGAACAACTCGACGAATATTACGAGGACTGCGTGATCGGTGGTCCGGCTGCCTTTGTCGTGCCGGTGCGGGATCGCGAGAAGTTCGTCGAAGCCATCCGCACCAAGCTGGTACTGGAGATTGCCAGTCTTTCGCCCGAGGCGAAGGTTATCAAGGCGTCGGCAACCAATCCGCGGGTGCCCTGTACGATCGGCGAGCGCATCTGGCAGGAGCGCTGGGGGAATTAGAGTAAAGTTCGCTCGCCGCTATTATTCTCCGTTCATTCCCGCGAAAGCGGGAATCCAGATTTGAAAGCGTAAAGGACTGGGTCCCTGCTTTCGCGGGGACGAACGGTTTTTGGGAGCTACCGCGTGAACTGCCCGACGATCTCGACATGCGCGGTGTATTTGAACTGATCGACCGGTGTGACGCTGCGGAGTGTGTAGCCGCCGCCGATCAGGATCGCGGCATCGCGTGCGAAGGTTGCCGCATTGCATGATACCGAAATCACGTTGCGCGCCTTGCTGCGGGCGATCTCGCGGGCCTGCGCTTCCGCGCCCTGACGTGGCGGGTCGAAGACAATGGCCTCGATGCCGGACAACTCCTGAAACGACATAGGCCGGCGGAACAGGTCACGTTTCGAGGCGGCGACCGCCTTGAGGCCCGGCGTGGCCTGCGCGGCCTTCGTCAAGGCATCCACCGCATTCTGGTCGCTGTCGATCGCCGTCACGCGTGACCGCTCGGCGAGGCGCAAGGCAAACGGGCCGATGCCGCAGAACAGATCGAGTGTCGTCTTGGCTGATACGGCATGTTGCAGAACGAGATTGGCCAGGGTCTGTTCGCCAAGCGTGGTCGCCTGCAGGAACGATCCCGGTGGCAACGTGACCTGCGCCTTGCCCATTTGCAGCAT
>JAEYVN010000392.1 GCA_023431725.1 Pseudomonadota bacterium | reverse complement strand
CTGCTGACGGGGCTGATCGGTATCCTGATCGAACGGACGGTGATCCAGTGGCTCTACGGTCGTGCGCTGGAAACCCTGCTGGCGACCTGGGGCGTCTCGCTGATCCTGCAACAGGCGATCCGCACGGGCTTCGGCCCGACCAACCGCGAAGTCGGCAATCCATCGTGGATGAGCGGAGCATTCGAACTCGGCCAGATCACCATCACCTATAACCGCCTCTGGATCATCGTGTTCACGCTGGCGGTGTTCTTCGGCTTGCTCGGCATTCTTCGCTTCACCCGCATCGGCCTCGAAATGCGTGCGGTGACGCAGAACCGCCGCATGGCCGCTTCGATGGGCATCAAGACCGCCAATGTCGACATGCTGACCTTCGGCCTCGGCTCCGGCATCGCCGGACTGGCCGGTGTCGCCCTGTCGCAGATCGACAATGTCTCGCCCAATCTAGGCCAGAGCTACATCATCGACTCCTTCATGGTCGTGGTGTTCGGGGGAGTCGGGAATCTCTGGGGCACATTGGTCGGCGCTTTCACGCACGGCATCGCCAACAAGTTCCTTGAACCCTATGCCGGCGCGGTGCTCGCGAAGATCGCCATCCTCGTGCTGATCATCCTGTTCATTCAGAAACGCCCGCGCGGCCTGTTCGCGCTGAAGGGCCGGGCGGTGGAAGCATGACCGGCGGTCCCATCATGCGTACGCTGGATCGGCAGGCGATCGTCTTCCTGACGATCCTGGCTGCCGTCGGCATTCTCGTTCCCCTGTCCAACCTGCTGCTGCCGCCGTCGAGCCCGTTTCATGTGCCGACCTATGCCGTAGCCTTGTTCGGCAAATACATCTGCTACGCGCTGCTGGCGCTTTCGATCGATCTGATCTGGGGCTATTGCGGCATTCTCTCGCTCGGCCACGGCGCTTTCTTTGCGCTCGGCGGCTATGCGATGGGCATGTATCTGATGCGTCAGATCGGCACTCGCGGCGTCTATGCCAATCCGGTCCTGCCGGATTTCATGGTCTTCCTCAACTGGAAGGAATTGCCGTTCTTCTGGTACGGCTTCCAGTCCTTCCCTTACGCCATGCTGATGGTGCTATTGGCACCGGGCATTCTGGCTTTCGTGTTCGGTTGGTTTGCGTTCCGTTCGCGTGTCACGGGCGTATATCTGTCGATCATCACGCAGGCGATGACCTTCGCGCTGATGCTGGCCTTCTTCCGCAACGATTTCGGCTTTGGCGGCAATAACGGCCTGACCGACTTCAAGGACATCCTCGGCTTCAATGTCCAGGCGCAGGGCACACGTGCAGCCTTATTCGCGATCTCGTGTCTCGCGCTCGGAATCTGCTTCATCATCTGCCGCAAGCTGGTGACGTCGAAGTTCGGTAAGGTGCTGGTGGCGATCCGCGACGCGGAATCGCGCACACGTTTCCTCGGCTATCGCGTCGAATCCTACAAGCTGTTCGTCTGGACCCTGTCCGCCTGCATGGCGGGCGTTGCCGGCGCGCTTTATGTGCCGCAGGTCGGCATCATCAACCCGGGCGAGTTCGCACCGGCGAATTCCATCGAGGCGGTGATCTGGGTTGCTGTCGGTGGCCGCGGCACGCTGACTGGCGCTGTCCTCGGCGCGATTCTGGTCAACTACGCGAAGACGACCTTCACCACGGGTTTCCTGGCACCTTACTGGCTGTTCCTGCTCGGCGGATTGTTTGTTGGCGTGACGCTATTTCTGCCGCGGGGCATCGTGGGCACCATCTCCCATTGGTGGTCCGAGCGACAGGCGCGACGGGTCGCTGCGAGGGGCAGCGAGCCCGTCGCGGATGCCGTCGTAAAGCCAGCGGAGTAAGCGCATGGACATGCGAACGACGAATGCGCTGCTGTACCTGAACGGCATCTCCGTGTCCTTCGACGGCTTTCGGGCGCTGAACAACCTGTCACTCGCCATCGCGCCCGGCGAGATGCGGGCAATCATCGGACCGAATGGCGCCGGCAAGACGACGATGATGGATGTCATCACCGGTAAGACGCGGCCGGACGAGGGCGACGCCTTGTTCGAGGGCGAGCGCGATCTGACCAAGCTGGACGAGACCGAAATCGCCTTGCTCGGTATCGGCCGTAAGTTTCAGAAGCCGACCGTGTTCGAAATGCACAGTGTCGAGGACAATCTGCTGCTGGCGCTGAAAAGCAATCGCACGGCGCGCGCCGCGATCCGCTGGAAGCCGAATGCCGAGGATACGCAGCGCATCGACCGCATCCTCGAGGTCATCCGTCTGAAGCCGGCACGTCATCGACAGGCCGGTTCACTGTCGCATGGCCAGAAGCAATGGCTAGAGATCGGCATGCTGCTCGGTCAGGAGCCCAAGCTTTTGCTCGTGGACGAGCCGGTCGCCGGCATGACCGACGCCGAAACGATGCAGACCGCCGAGTTGCTCAAGGAAATCAATCGCGAAAAGAGTGTGGTGGTCGTGGAGCACGACATGCATTTCGTGCGCGAGCTTGGTGTCAAGGTGACGTGTCTGCACGAAGGCTCGGTGCTGGCGGAAGGATCGATCGACGAGGTCTCGACCAACGAGCGGGTCGTCGAAGTGTATTTGG
>JAEYVN010000373.1 GCA_023431725.1 Pseudomonadota bacterium | reverse complement strand
AGATTTCCTTGGACAGGATATGGATGAAGCCGATGCCATCGAACACCGCGCGCTGCACGATATTATCAGGCGCGAGGAAACCGTCGACATTGCCGGCGCGCAGATTGGCGACCATTTCCGGCGGCGGCACGACGCGCAATTGCACATCGGTGTCCGGGTCGATGCCGTGTTCGGCGAGGTAATAGCGCAAGAGATAATTGTGGTTCGAATAGTCGAATGGAATGGCGAATTTCATGCCCTTCCAGGTCTTTGGATCGCGCTGGTCCTTGAACTTCGTCGCGAGGCAAATCGCCTGGCCGTTCACATTCTCGATCGCAGGGACGGTGAACGGCGTCGGGGTCGAGCCCAGTCCCATCGAAATCGCGATCGGCATCGGCGCCAGCATGTGCGCGGCGTCGTATTCCTTGTTGATGGTCTTGTCGCGGACCACGGCCCAGCCGGCGGTCTTGACGACGTCGACCTCGAGCTTCTGTTTGGAATAGAAGCCGAGCGGATGCGCCATGATGATCGGTGTTGCGCAGGTGATGGGAATGAAGCCGACCGCAAGCTTGGTCTTTTCCAGCGGACCGGATTGCGCAAAAGCCTCCGTCGCCGTCGCGATCGGGAAGATCTGCGACAGGGCAGCGGTCAACGTTGCGCTGCCAACGGCCGACAGCATGGCGCGGCGCGTCATCGTATCCGGAAAGGCGGCGCGCAGCACCGCCGTTTCTACGCGCCGTTTGAGGCCGCCTTCGCTGGTGCCTTCGCAAACAATGCTGGTGTCATGATCGACGCCGCAGGCACAGCCCTGCATGCGTCCGGAAATCGGATCGGTCATAGAAATTCCCCTCATTCGTCATGCGCCGGAATGCACGGCCCGCAGCCGCGCATTCCGTAACTTGCAAGACCTAAGCCGCCTGCATGGCCGCCGACTTGGGTGCGGCAGGATGTCCTTCCTCGATCGGCAAGGACGGGTCGCGCGACCATTCGTTCCAGGAGCCGAAATACATCCGCACGTCTTTCACGCCGGCATTCTTCAGCGCGAGCAGCGTGTTCGATGCGCGCGCGCCCTTGAAGCAATAGAGATAGACCGGCGTGTCGGTGGTGATGCCGACGGTCGCGCATTCGGCCAGAATTTCCTCCGACGACTTGAAGCGCGGACCCTCGGCGGTCGGCTTCATCATGCGGTACCATTCGAGCCACACCGCGCCGGGAATGCGGCCCTTGCGCGGGCAGAAATCCTTGCCATAGGGCGACGAGCTGTCGCCGATCCATTCATCGACATCGCGCACATCGAGCAGAGCGATCTTCGGATTGCCGAGCGCGGCCAGCATGGTCTTGTAGTCGATCAGGATCTCGCCGGCTTCCGGCACGATCTCGAAAGACGATGGCGTCGGTGTCGCCGCTTCGGTCGAGGTCGGCAGGCCTTTCATGACCCAGGCGTCATAGCCGCCGTGCAGCACCTTCACCTTGGGGTAGCCGAGCATGGTGAGCAGGAAATAGCCGCGGCAGGATTGGCCGAAGCCAGAATTCATCGATTGTTCGTAAATGACCGCTGTCTCTTTGCCGGAAAGGCCGGCAGCGCCAAAGGCATCGGCGAATTTCGATTTCAGCTCGGCAATGCCTTCCGGCGTTGAGGTCGCAAGGTAGGTGAAGATGTCGTGGACATTGACGGCGCCGGGAATATGTCCGGCGGCATAGGCGTCAGGGTTTCTGGTATCAATGATGACGATCGGCTCCGCTGTCATCATCGTGGTGAGGTCTTCCGCAGTAATCAACGCCGCAGTCATGTCGAACCTCCGTTGTTGTTATCCTCTGTTGTTGCCGTCCTTCGAATTGTTTCGTCCCTATTGCGCGCCGTCGGCGAGCATTTTTCTGAGTTGCTTGGTCGCTGGGGTAACGATGGCGACGAAGTAGGCTTCGCGCAGGCGGCGTTGCGCCCGGTGCGATTTCAGATAGCCGCGTGCGCCACAATGCAGCATCGCAGCGTGAGCGGCTGCGACACTGGCTTCGCCGATGCGCAGGCGGATCCTGATCACGCGCTCCCAATAGGCAGCGCTGGAGTCGTAGGGCGTGGCAGCGAGCGTCATCACTTCGCGTTCGCATTTGGCCAGCGTCTCCTCGAAATCCTCGGGCTGCTGGTCGAGGAAGCCATTGACGTGACCGAGCGGTCCGCGCAGCGAGGTCATGATGTCGATGCAGTCGCGGATCAGGCCAAGGCCCATGCCGGTCTGCAACAGGATAAAACCGGCGCGGATCTTCTTGACGAACGGCATCGCGTTGTCGGCGAGCACGAGACTGTCCGGCACGAACAGATCGCGGATATGCACGGCGAAAGTGCCGGTACCATCCATGGCGAGGAAGGGCGGGCAAGGCTGCAGCGTCACGGCCGGATCGCCGCAATCGGCGATGAACATCACCCGCTCACCGGACGCGTCCTCGCGCTCGAAGATGGTGCCGAACATGTGGTCGGAGCCGAGATTGGAGACCCAGGGCAGGGCGCCGCGCACCACATAGCCGCCATCGACCCTGCGGCCCTTCAGCTTCATCTTCTCGATCCCGAAGAAGGTTTTCATCGGGTTCGACAGGCCGGTGCCGCCGAGCAGCGATGCGCTTGCAGCCGGTGCGAGCAGCTTCGCTTTCAGTGCGCCATTGCTGGAATTGCCGACGTACCAGGCGAGCGTGTCCTGACACCACGCCATGAAGGCGGTGGCGCCGCAATATTCAGACAGGACCGACATCGCCGAAATTGCCGGTCGAAGATCGGCCGCGCCATTCTTCGGCATATGTGATGAGAATGCGCCTTCGGCACCGAAGGCGCGCATGATGTCGGCGGGATAAAGCTCGCCGGTATCGATGGCGTCTATCACCGGCTGGAGTTGCGTCTTTGCGATGGCGCGGACCCGCTCGCACAGGTCGGTCGCAGGCGTCGTGTCGAACGGTTGCGTGTCCAGTGCGAGCGCGGCCTGAGTCATAAGCAAAGACCTTTCGGTAGTGGAGATGTCAGCGGGAGATCATCGTGCGACTTCGAGATTGACTGGCCGCGTGAAGGTGTTGGCGACCGGCGACCATCTCTTCACATGGTCGATCAGCGCATCGACTTCTGACTGCGCGATGCCGTCGCATTCCATATCGACCTTCACGCGCACGTCGGTGAAGCCGACCGGCTTTTCCGCGAGATCGCCCGTGCCCCAGACGGCTGTAATGTTGAGGTCGCCTTCGAGTTCGAGTTCGAGCTTGCGTACTGTCCAGCCGCGATGCACGGCATTGGCGTGCAGACCGACCGCAAGGCATGAGCCGAGCGCGGCGAGCGAAGCTTCCGACGGATTGGGCGCGGTGTCGTCTCCGAGCAGCGCCGGCGGTTCGTCGACGATGTAGGGCGGCAGGTTGCGGATGTAATTGGCGTGCCTGAATTTGCCTTCGGCGACGGTCTTGCATTTCAGCGTCTTGATGACCTTGGGATTGGCCTTCCCGTTCTCGATCAACTTCTCAAGGCCGCCCTTGTCGATGGGGGCGAGACATCCAGTCAGCACGACTTTTTCCGCGGCTACGGCCATGCGTTCCTCCAATGAAACAGGTCGGTAATGCTACTAACCGTTCTGTTTCTTGCAGGAGCCGTGCCAGTCTCGTCCGCCCGGAAAAGCCAAGAGATTTCAAGTGAGGGCGGGGTGGCCGCCCCCTGAACAACTTTGACTTGCCTATTGCCGGAGCAGTGCGTGCATCAAATGAGCGAGAGGCGCCGCATTCATGCTCAGCGGGGAGCATGGGGAACACGTCATGCCCGCTGCGCGATGATCCATGCGGGATCGTGCAAGTGAGACAATTCCGTTTGCGCCGATCATGCGCTAAGGATGCGCCATGACGTCCAAGACAGCCGCTGATGTCGATTCGGCTTCGCGCCCGGCCAATGATGCCGACAGTGCGCGGCAGCGTCTTCTCGATGCCGCATCCGAACTCTTCTGCCGCTACGGCATCAACGCGACCGGCGTCGATGCCGTCATCGACGAGGCGAAGACCGCCAAGACCACGCTCTATCGCATCTTCGGATCGAAGGAAGGTCTCATCGAGGCTGTCCTGGAATCCGAAGGCCAGCGCTGGCGCGACTGGTTCATCAATGGCGTCGATGCCGGGCAGGCGAGTGCACGCACCAAGCTGCTGCGCATCTTCCCGCTGATGAAAGAGTGGTTTTCGCAGGAGCGGTTCTATGGCTGCCCCTTCATCAATGCCGTCGGCGAGCACGACAAGGCCGACGAGCGGATGCGCGCGATTGCGATCCGACACAAGACCGTGGTGCTGAAGAAGATCGAAGCGCTGGCATCCGATGCCGGCTTCGCCGGTGCTGGTGCGATGGCGCACCAGATCGGGTTGCTCATCGACGGCGCGATCATCGCCGCGATGGTGACGCGTAATCCGGGCGTGGCTGACGATGCCGATGCGGTGTTGCGCGTATTGATCGACAAGCCGATGTCAAAGAAACCCAGCGCACCGAAACAACGCACCGGGAATCCTGTCCCGGCCTGATTTCATTCTGTCGTGCCCGGCCAGGAATCGGCCCGGACGCTGATCAGGCAGCCTGTGCGCTCTCTCTGTCCAGCTGCGCCAACCTGGCAAGCCGCGCCTCTTCGGCCTGGATGAGATTCATCCAGCTTTCGAAGATGCGCAGATACTCCAGCCGGAGCGCTTCACTTTTGGTGGATTGGATACGCAGCGCACATTCTTCAGCACGCTTCTGAAAGTGCGAGAGCATTGAAAGACCCCATTCCCGTCGATATTCGCAACGCCCGAGCGCAAAGCGAGGCTCATCTGAGTCGTAGCGAAATACCTGTGCGGAACTGTGTGCCCGGGGCCTGGTTAACGACCGGTAAACGGTCGGCTGGCGCTTTAACCGATGCTCCGGCGATGGGGCGGCCGAGGATGATCAGTCGCGGACATTGCGCTTCTTTTGTCGAGCGACTTTCTGCCAGTAGATAAATATGGCTCCGCCGGCGATCAGGAAGATCACGCCGGAGCTGATGCGGCCTGTGAACCAGGCAATTCCCGCGGCGATGGCGATGACGCACAGCCAGTATTTGATGGTGTCGGACAGCATGGATACCGTATTTCTACGCGGTGCCCGCTCGACGAGAGAAGGCGCCCGTCGCGTTCGCATATCGCGATCGAGCCGGCAAAGAAAGATACTGACTTGCTGATCTTATCAGTCCGGCTCCGGTCCGTCCCGCCGCCGAAGGGCGGGAAGTCCAGCGGTCCGGCCACCCTGATGACCTTTAGCCTCATGCTGTCGTCGAGCAACTCCGCGCGTGCGGCAGAGGCACTCGCAAAATGCGCGGCTGCGGGACGAGAATGGAGCGATTGGACGTTCGTTGGGGCTGGCGGTTGGCAGGAGTGGAGGGACTCGAACCCCCAACCCCCGGTTTTGGAGACCGGTGCTCTAGCCAGTTGAGCTACACTCCTAACGCCTGCGGCGGACCATCGGCCCGCCGCAGCATCGATATGCCTGATGGACCGGTCTTTGGCAAGACTGTCCGCCCAAGCTGTGAGCACTTATTCCGGCCCGAGCAGGCGGTAGACGCCGTTGTCCGCCAGCTTCCCCTCGCGAATGGGGCCTGCGATCGCGCGGGAAATCTCATTGGCGATCGGCAGACGGTAATGGAGGGGATCCCAGTAATTGGAATCGGTCGTCGTCAGCGTGGTGGGAATGCGCCAGTCCGCCACGACCGCGGCATATGTCCTGCCAAGATCGATGATGCGCCGCTTGCACTCCTCTTCGACGGCCGCAAGTTGACTGCCTGGTTGGGGTTGCGCGGCAACATGCACTGGCATGAAGACGAGAATTTTGTCGGTTGTCGCCGGCAGCTTCTTCAGAATCGCTTCAAGCCAGTTCAGGGCGGGGAATTTCAGGCTCCGTCGATCGGCTTCGGTCAAAAGGACCGGCGGAACGATCGGCTCACGCGTCTGCCGGTTGCCGGGCCAGATATGCGATTGCGCCCGTTCGAGATTGTATTGGTCTTCCGGCGGCACGAACACGCCGAAACCGTCAGAGCGAATGCGCTCTCTGTACAGTCCCAATTTGTTGCCAGCCATCCGGCCGGCAATCTCCAGGGTGCCGAAGTTCAGAAGATAGGGATAATCGTTGGCGGCGTTATCGTCATAAAGCCAATCCGGGAAACCGCGCGGTGTAACCCGGTTGATGTCCGCATTCTGGTCGCACCACACGCCGTCCAGGCCGACAACCAGGGCTTTTGGCGCGCCGACTTGGCGCAGAAAGAAATTGGCGACCTCGGCCTGTTCCCACGCCGTCATGGAATCCATCGCGAGATTGGCGAATTTTCCGCCGAAACCGTTGTTGAGGATTTCCGGATCGATCAGGCGCGATGTCGACGTTCCGATGATCACTGAATCGAAGCGCTTGCTGCGCACGATCTGCGGATACATGTAGCGCTGGCT
>JAEYVN010000193.1 GCA_023431725.1 Pseudomonadota bacterium | reverse complement strand
CGACATGGTGCATGTGCCTTATCGCGGGACGGGGCCGGCCATTCAGGATCTGGTTGCCGGCCAGATACAGGTGAGCTTTGGCACAACGCCCGCCGTGCTGCCGCACCATCAGTCGGGCAGCATCCGTATTCTCGCGCTCGTCGAGGAAAAGCGCAGCCCGGATCTTCCCGACATTCCAACCATCGCGGAAACAATTCCGGGCGTCGTCACCAACACATGGGTCGGCCTCTTCGCACCAGCCGGAACGCCGCGGCCGATCATCGACAAACTGAACAAGGCCATGAATGACGCACTCAAGCGCGCGGACGTGATCGAGAAATTCAAGAAACAGGGTCTGAGCGCCTTAGGAACTTCGCCAGACGAACTGAGCGCTATCATGAAGAAGGAGCATTCCCATTGGGGTGAAGTGATTCCCGCCATCGGCATTCAGCCGGAATAACCTTCACCGCCCACACCTTATCGATCTTCACACTCCGTCAGAATCGTCGCACGCCGACATGGCGTTTGTGATTGAGACTATTTCAGCGAGATGTAAGTTTCTTCACCCAGATCGCGACGCCATCCGGCGTCCTGAAGTCATCGAGCGATCGCGCGGCCACACATTGGAACACGCGCCCATGACCATCGGGTTCAGCGCAATCCCGGCCCAAGCTCCAGAAAAGCAGTCGCTCCCTATGGCGACATCACGATCGGGAACAAAACTCACGCGAAATGGTTCAATAGCGGCCTAATTTGCGAACCAATAAATCGGAAAAGAACATCGGAGAGTCGCGTGATCAAAACATTGATATTGACTGCCACGCTAATTTTCGCGGCACCGGTTTATGCCCAAACCCAGACGGGAAATAACTCCGGCGATGCTTCAAAGGACATGACGAACTGTCCTTCCGGAGGCCCACATTCAACGACCGGCACTTCGTCCAGCGCAATGGCAGTAGAAAAAAGTGCAATTCTTCCGTCAGCAGAAAATCACGATAAGTCCGCCGCACCGACAGTTCAACGAGATGGAGAATCTGTCGAGGTCAGGCCGGATTGCCCGCAGGATGCAAAGCAGCCGCCGTCAAAGAACTGATTTTTTTGCAGCAATTTGCGCTTTGCCTTTGATATCAAAAAACGCCTCGACGACAGTGTCGTGAGGCGTTTTAGTTAAAGCCGGCAGAAAAAAGTCGGGGCAGGCATCGCCCGGCAATATCCCTCGATCAGCCCTCGCGGCCATAATAGTTGACGGTTTCTTGTTGATCGAGGCGAACGGAGCCGCTGTTGCTGGTGTCAGCGCTTGCGACACTCCGCTGGAAGGAATTCAGGCCGAACGCCCAGACGATACCGAGCAACCCGGCAACGACGATAGAGAATATAAACGTGCGCATAAACAATCTCCAATAGCGGCCTTCTGCCGACGCATCATTCAGCCGGCGAGGCGCGTGGCGCCGCACCATGCGTACGGCGATTTTCCTCTTCGAGCCACAGGCTGTGGTGCTGCTTGGCCCAGTTCACATCGACCTCACCCGTGCCCATGGCTTCGAAAGCGCCCTCCATGCCGATCGTGCCGATATAGATATGGGCCAGCATCACGGCGATGAAGAGCACACCGACAACGCTGTGAACGATCTGGGCGATCTGCATGCCCGAGATTGTCAGGCCGCCATAGAACGGGAACATCAGGATATAGCCGCTGATCGCAGCGGCGGTGCCGCCAAGTACGACGATCCAGTAAACACCCTTCTGGCCGGCATTGAAGCGATAGGCGGGCGGATGGTCATCGCCGATAATGCCGCCGCCGCGCTTGAGCCATTCGATGTCGACGCGGTTCGGCAGATTGCCGGCGAACCACATCAGGAAGATCACCGCGACGCCGATCGTGAACGGGAAGCTCAGATAGTTATGGGCGTATTTGCCCCATTGCGACCAGCCGGCGAAGGCCGCCTCTCCCATCAATGGCAACAGCAAAACCTTGCCGAAGGTAATGTTGAGGCCTGAAATCGCCAGCACGATGAAGCAGGCGGCCGTCATCCAGTGAATGAAACGCTCGAACGCATTGAACCGCACAACGGTTTGGCCCGAGCGGCCCTTCTGCAGCTTGACCATACCGCGGAAGAGATAGAATCCGACCAGCAGGGCCAGCATGCCGACGATGGCAATGGCGCCGATCCAGTAAAGTATGACCTGATGGAATTCACGCCATTCGCGACCGGCCGGCTGCTCGATATTGTAGGATTTTGTATCGGGGATGGTTCCCCGGCCCCGGATGATCCTCAATTCCTTGAGCAGCTGGTCTTCCTTCACCGAGCTTGCGGTGGGATTGACCGAGCCGTCGGGATTACGATCCTGCGCGCTGACCGGCGCGACCGTCACAACGACGCACAGCAGTGCGATTGCGCCAATCGCCAGGCGAATGGTCTTCATGAAACCGGCCATTGCCTTCCTCCTTGATATGTCTGTGTTGGCCAGCGCACCGGACGGCCCGCAAGAGCCATCCGGGCGCGCCACGAATTAAGATGCAATCGTTTCCTTGTAGGCGGTCTTCCATCCCCAGGCGCCGGAGCCATAGCCGCGCTTGACGACACGCTCCTTGTAGATCTGGGCGATGATCTCGCCATCGCCGGCCAGCAGCGACTTGGTCGAGCACATCTCGGCGCAGAGCGGCAACTTGCCTTCGGCCAGCCGGTTCGCACCATATTTGTCGAACTCGACTTGCGAACCATCGGCTTCCGGCCCGCCGGCGCAGAAGGTGCACTTATCCATCTTGCCGCGCGAACCGAAGTTGCCGACGCGCGGATATTGCGGCGCGCCGAACGGACAGGCGTAGAAGCAATAGCCGCAGCCGATGCACAGATCCTTGGAGTGGAGCACCACCGCATCTGCGGTCGTGTAGAAGCAATTCACCGGACACACCGACGCGCAAGGAGCGTCGGTGCAATGCATGCAGGCCATGGAAACCGAACGCTCGCCCGGCTTGCCGTCATTGATGGTGACGACACGCCGGCGATTGATGCCCCACGGCACTTCGTTTTCGTTCTTGCAGGCTGTGACGCAAGCGTTGCACTCGATGCAACGGTCGGCGTCGCAAAGAAATTTCATACGAGCCATTGTTGCGTCTCCTTACGCCGCGCGGATCTGACAGAGGGTTGCTTTCGGTTCCTGCATGCCAGTCACCGGGTCATAACCGTAGGTCGTGACCGTATTCACGCTTTCGCCCAATACGATCGGATCCGATCCCTTCGGATAATTGCCGCGCTGATCGACACCCTGGAACCAGCCGGCGAAGTGGAACGGGCACCAGGCCACGCCCTTGCCGACGCGTTCAGTGACGAGCGCCTTCATGCGAGCACGCGAGTTATTTTCCGGACCGGTGATCCAGACCCAACCACCGTCCTTGATTCCACGCTCGGCCGCGTCTGCAGGATTGATCTCGACGAACATGTCCTGCTGCAGTTCGGCAAGCCACTTGTTGGAGCGCGTCTCTTCGCCGCCGCCCTCATATTCGACGAGACGGCCGGAGGTCATGACGATCGGGAACTGCTTGGCAATGCCCTTCTCCACCGCGGCCTTCTGAACATCGAAGCCGATATTCGGCAGACGGAATTGCCGAGCATTCGGCAGCGTCGGATATTTCGCCACGAGATCGGGACGCGGCGAATAGATCGGCTCACGATGCACCGGGATGGCATCCGGCAGACCGAAGGCATTCGCCCGCGCCTTGCCGTTGCCGTACGGGATGCAGCCATGATTGATCGCGACGCGCTGGATGCCGCCTGACAGATCGGTCGACCAGGCGACGGCGTCGGGATTGGCGGGGTTGACCTTCTGAATAACCGCCAATTCGGCTTCGGTGAGATCCTTGTCCCAGCCGAGCTTCTTCAGAACGCCAAGCGTGAATTCCGGATAGCCGTCCTGGATCTCGGAATCCTTGGACCAGGAGCCTTCCGACAACAGGTTGAACTTCTGCTCGCGTTCGACCTCCTGCCCGTTCTCCATCACCTTCGTCTTGACGACGCGCTCGACACCGAAGCGCGCGCGGAAAGTGCCGCCGCCGTCCTTCACGGCGAGACTCGTGTTGTAGAGCGTATGCGTGCCCGGATGCTTGAATTCCGGAGTGCCCCAGCACGGCCATGGCAGACCGTAATAGTCGCCCTTGGCCGGACCGTCCTTCGCCCGCAACGTCACGAGATCGAAGTCCTTCTGGTTGGCCATATGCGCTTTCAGGCGCTCCGGCGACTGACCGCAATAGCCGGTAGACCAGCCACCGCGATTGATCTCGCGCAGGATGTCCTCGGGTGATGGCTGATTGTTCTCGACCTTGATGTTCTTGAACATCAGATCGGCAAACCCGAGCTTCTTGGCGAGGAGATACATCACCTCATAGTCGTTCTTCGATTCGAAGATCGGCTTGACGATCTGTTCGCCCCACTGGATCGAGCGGTTCGAGGCCGTGCGGGAGCCGGAGCATTCGAACTGTGTGCAGATCGGCAATAGATACGTGCCGTTCTTGCGCTCCGAGAGCGCAGCCCAAGTGGTCGGATGCGGATCGGCCACGACCAGAAGATCGAGCGACTCGATCCCCTTGGCGGCTTCCGGCATACGGGTGATGGTGTTGCCGCCATGGCCGAACACGATCATCGCCTTCACATTGTCTTTCTGTGAGACCTGATCTTTCGGCAGCATCGCCGCATCGAACCAGCGCGTCGAGGGAATGCCCGGCGCGTTGATCATCTTAACCGGCTTTCCATCGGGGCCGGTGACGGTGTCAAAACGACCTTCGAACCAGGAATAATCTACTTCCCAGACGCGGGACCAGTGACGCCATGCACCTTCAGCAAGGCCGTAATAGAGCGGCAGCGTCGTGATATCGAGGCCAAGGTCGGTCGCGCCCTGCACGTTGCAATGGCCGCGGAAGATGTTGGCGCCATTGCCGAAGCCGCCGACATTGCCGGTGGCCAGCAAGAGCACGCAGCTCGCGCGAACATTCGCCGTGCCGACAGTATGCTGCGTCTGGCCCATCGCCCAGATCATCGTGGCAGGACGCTGCTTGGCGAACATCTCCGCAACGCGCTTGAGCTGGGCACCCGGCACGCCGGAGACGCGTTCAACCTCTTCGGGCGTCCACTTCGCGACCTCTTTGCGGACGTCGTCCATGCCGTAGACGCGCTGCTGGATAAACTGCTTGTCTTCCCAGCCATTCTCGAAAATGTGCCAGAGCATGCCCCAGATCACCGGAATATCGGTGCCGGGCCGGATGCGCACATATTCGGTCGCATGCGCCGCCGTGCGCGTCATGCGCGGATCGATGACGATGAAGTTCGCGCGATTTAGTTCTTTGCCTTCAAGGAGATGCTGCAGCGACACCGGATGCGCTTCGGCCGGATTGCCGCCGAGGAAGACCAGCGTCTTCGAGTTGCGGATGTCGTTGTAGCTGTTGGTCATTGCGCCGTAGCCCCAGGTATTGGCCACGCCGGCAACGGTCGTAGAATGGCAGATACGCGCCTGATGGTCTGAGTTGTTCGTCCCCCAGAACGCCGCGAACTTGCGATTGAGATAAGCACCTTCGTTGGAGAATTTCGCCGACCCCAGCCAATAGACCGAATCCGGTCCGGACTTGCCGCGGATCTCCGTCAGCTTGTCGCCGATCTCGTTGATCGCCGCGTCCCAGGAAATCCGGGTCCACTGCCCGTTCACCAGCTTCATCGGATATTTCAGGCGACGATCGCCGTGCACGAGTTCGCGCACCGACGCGCCCTTGGCGCAATGCGAACCGCGGTTGATCGGCGAATCCCACCCCGGCTCCTGACCGACCCACACGCCGTTCTGGACTTCACCGATCACGGTGCAGCCGACGGAGCAATGCGTGCAGATGTTCTTGCGGACGGTGACGCCCGCGCCAGTCGGCATCGTGCCGGCTGCTTCGGCCTTGCGCATGCCGGCCAGCGGCAGTGCACCGACCATCGCCAGACCACCGGCGACAAGACCGGAGCGGCGCAGGAATGTACGGCGATCAAGACCGCCAGCGGCTTGATTGCCGAGCGAGGCGGCGAGTTGACCGCGACGTGCCTCGCGTTCTGTTCTTCTGATCAGCACGGCTATGCCTCCTCAGCTCGGATACCGGTTGACGCGGTAGTAGGTCTGCACCTCGGCTGAATTCGCCTGGTAGCGCGCCTTCCGCTTCTCATCATTGTTTTCGCTGTCCGCAAGCGCGGGCGTTGCAAGCGGAGCCGCGGCTGTTACGGCAGCGCCGGCACTGGCACCAAGGACGCGCAGGACATCGCGACGTCCAATGGCCGCTTTGCTGTCACGTTTCATCGCCGTCTCCTTGTTTATCGTCTGTGCTTCGCGCTCACGCCGGCAGCGCGAAGGATTGCGTTTCGATTTCGATGAACAACCGGCCGAGCGTTCCGACTCGCCGGTAGAAGTTCGCTTCTTGCGCGTTCTCGAGATCGGCAAAGAAACGGCCGATCCTCGGCGCAACATGCTTTTCGAAAATCATCTGGTCTGCTCCGACCGGTGCCGGAAAGCGGCCGCCTGCAAGACCCGACATGATCTCGCATAGGATCGCGGCGTGATCTTCCGGCTCGAAATTGCCTTCGCTGCGCTCGAGACCGAGCGCCACGAGATCCTCGCGCAGACGCGCGAGCGGGCGTTCGTGCAGAAAGCCCGTCAGATAATAGGAACCGTAAGGAAGAAGTTCGCCACGGCCGAGGCCGATAAAGAGGTTGAAATATTCTCGTTCGACTTTCTCAACGCTGATCTTCGATGCCGCATCGGCAAGTTCGATATGCGCAAGACCCAAGGGCGTCGCATCGCCCTTCAGCCGCTGCACGGTCTTCAACAGCGGGGCATCCGGGGCACGGGACAACAATGCGGAGAGCAGCGCATATTCCTGCGCACGCGCCGTGGCGACATCGTCGACCTCGACCGGGCCTTCGCCGCCAAAAAGATCGGGCCTTAACACAGCCCGGCCGACGTTCGTCGCCGCCTCCACGGCAAGCACGCGCTCTACCGGAACCCTGTCCCAGTTCGAAACTGACGGTTGAGAAATACCTATACGACGCGCCAGCTCAGTGATTCCGCCAGCGGCCTTTATTGCTTCCTCAAGACCAAAATCGCGCATCTCAATGCCAAGAAAATAAGCAGCAGCTCACATAAGAAGCCTTCAAAACAATGCCCCCTAGATTGGAAGTGGTCAATAGTCCGAAGCTATTGGGCGCAGATTTGCGCATCCGACCAAAGGATTAGGTCGGAAGTGCTCCGCCGTGGCGTCGTCCCGTTAGGGGTGCCGCAGGCTCACGGCCCGCCTTTTCATGTTGCGTCGCAACCTCAATTTTTGTGCAACGCGATTCGCTGTCAGGTTGTTCCGGAGCGACCGTTTCAACCGGACCTGAATCGTCTTCCAATTCAGCAGCTTGGGATGATGCTGCCTGGCCATGATCACTGACGTCAGACTGTTGCGGCGCCGTGGCGGCGAGCTTTTTGTCGGCGACCTCATCGTCACGGATGATGTTTGCCAGCAATTTTTTGACGTCATCGATCGGCAAAAGTGGACCGAAACCGGAGATGCTATCGGGCTTTGTGAAGTCCCAGGAGTTCTCGGACAGGCCGATAAAGTCGCGAATTGCGGGAT